>JALRDR010000774.1 GCA_023262145.1 Planctomycetaceae bacterium
GGCACACAAGACTCGGACGATCCGCAATCACTCTCTCCGGAATGCAGCAACTGCCACCTGCAGCACATAACGCCCGCAGCTGATGGCTCACCGACTTCAGGATCCGGAAACAGATCGTTCGGGGCCGTTGCCTCCACCCACGACCCTGCTGGTAGCGTACCCTTCCAGCAGTAGCAGGACCAGAAAACCAAGCATCAGTAAGGCCCACAGTTCAACATTCGCTTCGCTGCCGTACATCGCCGGACTCAGCTCATCTGCGGTCTGCACAAACTGAATCCCTCCGTTTCGACTGAGCACTTGCTCATCCTCAGTGGAACGCATCCCGAACGAATCTTCAGAACTGTCATAATTCACTGCAAACAGTTCTTCGCCCGCGCTACCCGAATGCCGCCCGCGATAGACGCCTGGTACGCTGGTGTCAGCCAGCACCGCATTGACTCCCGCCGAAACACGCGACAATGCAGCCTCAGCCTCGCTTCCGTCCGGCCTGTTGAAGACAACGGCAGCAGACTGCGACACATCACCTTGTGCAGAAGCGGCCGGCAGACGCAGTACAAGCGGCTCACCAACACCCAGATTTCGCTGCTGTCGAGCGGCAGCAAGATGAAATACCGATTCATGCAGGAATGGAACGAAGTCTGCCCGAGCAGGAAGATCCGTCCACGCTCGGTCAAGACTTGTCGTCAGCAGCAACACCCGACCTGCACCGTAGCGAGTTTCCAGCAGAAGTGGATCCCCTGAATTCAACCTCGCCAGGACCACCGGCTCCTGAATCAGCAGCCCTTCAGGGGTCACACTCTGCTCCGCGAGGAATCGCCCGTAGCTGCCGAAAATCGCCTTCAGAAAACTGCGGGATGGATCTGAACGGAAGCGGTCCAGCCAGCCGGCTCTGATGGACAACGGGGCGACCGTGATCGATTCGCCATCTGCTGCTGTCCCATGGATCGTCTCTGCATAGGTCAGCCCGGCCAGCAGACCGTGATCCCCTGACCAAAGCCCGTTGAAGGCTGCCGGAGTACTGTTCGGTCCGCAGGCAATCAGTAGTCCGGCACCTGCAGCAACGTGAGCCTGCAGCGCTCGCATGGTCTCATCAGTCAACTGTGAAACATCACTGCAGATGACTGCTTCTGCACCACTCAGATCAGTGGGCTGCACCTGCCGTTCATCAAGGACCAGCGGCTGCACCCACTGCCGCTCGCCGTCACTTCCACTGAATGCCAGTTCTGCAAAGAATGTGCTTCGGCCAGTCCCCGCAGGTGCAGCTGCAGCACAGATCATCAGCACCGGCACGGCTTCGACGACCTGCACAACCGCGTCACGCTGGTTATCAGCCTGCACCGGGTCGTCCTGAAATTCAGCTGCTACCGTAAGCAGATGGCTGCCGGCAGTCCTCAGACGATGCTCAAACTCGACTTCAATTTCGCTGTTCGGGGGAATAGTGATCCGCTGCATCTCGCCGACCAGTGGCTGCTCGTCAAGCAGCAGACGCACCGGAAACTCTTCCGTGGACTCCCCCCCATTTCTGATCAAGGCCCGCACACGCAATGGAAACCCGGGAACGGTGACCTCCCGGTTCAGTTCCGGTGCGCCGACAGAAATCTGTCTGACGATTGCCGGCAGGTCCACATCAGGGCAGGAAACCCATAGCCGAGGGCGTACTGCCGGCAAGCTGAGAATCTCATTGAGCCGATCCCACGCAGCTGCATCATCAGGACGCCATGAGTTGCGCTGAGAATCGGTGAACACCACAATTTCCCGTTCTGCTGCCGTTGTTCTGCCCAGTACCGCAACGGCCTGCTCAATCGCAGAAATCATGTTGCAGGCTCCTGCCGGCTCCGGCAGACCCTGCAACTCTTCCCGGACAACCCGCAGATCAGTGAGCGGACCCGGTACTGTCATTCGTGCCTGATCACGAGCATCGATGAGTGCACAGCTGTCGCCGGTGGCCAGCGTTGACAGGAAACTCTCAGCCCGCTGCACAGCGTGCTGATGCAGCGTTGCCAGACCGTGCAAGCGCGTCATGGAAGTGGATCCGTCCACAATCACCACGACTGCTCGCTGTCCCCGGGACTGAAAACCCCACAACCATCCCCCCGGAATCAATGGACGGGCCGCTGCGGTGACAAGACATGCAATCAGCCCTGCTCGAATTAACAACAGCAGCAGTTCTTCAAGTTGCAGTCTCCGTCGCGACTTTTTTGATGGATTCAGAAACTGCATAGCGCCCCATTCCACGTCAGCAAACCGTCTGCGGCTGAGCAGGTGTGCCAGAACTGGCAGCACGACTGCAGTCAGGCCGATGAGCAGGAATGGGTTTGTAAAAAACTGTGTCATTTCGACGCGGTTGGGGGAGAATCAGATGCCGGAAGTCAGCAGACGAAGCGCAATACAGTCGGAGCATTCAACGACCAGTCATTGCACAGGGCTCCAGTGTAGCAACCTGCTGCCGCAGGCGTAGTAACCCGCCGGCTCGGAGCTGTTTTCAGTACCGCAGATCACTGCCCCGCTGCTGCTGCTGGCCCGCGTGCCATCCAATTAAGGAAGCGTCGCGTCTGCCGCCAATGTGAAGGTTGCCTGAGGGGTAATTCGGCCAATTCTGAGTTCCTTAATGGATATTCTTCAATGAGCAGTCATACTGGGGAGGCATTCCCGTAGTCAATCTGAACGCGGATCGCAGTCATGGACAGAAGGCGGGGGCACCAGTCAACTGCAGGCTTTTCATTCACCAGACAGTTCTTCAGGGTCAATTCAGGGTGGATTTCGCAGACCGGCCAATTCTATCGATGGATCTGTCGAACCCCACGTGGTGGGTGTACGTCGCGCTGCTTGTTGTTGCGGTCTACTTCCGCTTTGGCCGCGTTTTTTCAGTACGTAACCTCGATCTGCTGCTTCTGCTTGCACTTTCAACAAGTCTCACCGCAACCGTGCTGCACACTCCCGCCAGCCCCGGTTCAGCCGAAAAGCCGGAACAACAGGTCTCACAGTCCGCAGCTCAGTCAGAATCCACAACGCTTCCGCCACGCCGATCATTCAGCCAGAACTGGTCGACGGTTCTGCTGTTCACAACACTGGCATTGCTGATCCGACTCGTGCTGGATGAACGCTTTACCCGCCGCCCGCGACTGGAACAGAATCTGAATCTGGGCGGACTGACGTTCCTGTGTATCCCGGCATTCGGGATTCTGATGTCCCATGTCGCACTTTTGCCGCCACCTGACCACAACCAGCAGGCACTGCGTTATGGCAGAGCGTTACTCGATCGACAGGAAGCAATGCTTGATTCCGGTGCGGAACAACTCACCCCCCCGGCTCCAACAGAAACTCTGGTGGCGGCCGGAGGAAACCTTGTGGCCGGACTTGCTCAGAAAGAAACGGACTGGGTAGCGCGCAGCCTTGTGATTTCGGCTCACACCCTTGTGGTGAGCGGAATGGTGCTCACCGGCTATCTGCATTTCTCCAGCGTGCAACTGGGGATTTCCATGGCATGTCTGTACCTCCTGCTGCCCTGCACCGGTGTTTACGTGCACCAGCTCAGCCACGTCCTGCCGGCAGCATGCCTCGTCTGGGCGTTCGTCGCCTACAGGCATCCGCTGCTTTCCGGAATCCTGCTCGGACTGGCCTGCGGAACCCTGTTTTTCGCAATCTTTCTGCTCCCGCTCTGGGCGGTCTTCTATGGACGAAAAGGTGCGGGCAGGTTTTTCGCGTCGGTGGTTGCAGTTGCCGCGGTTCTGATCAGCTGCCTGCTGCTCATTTCACACGATGCCTCGTCGTTTGTGGACAAACTGATCACAACAGCGAACTGGACCGTCTTCCGACTGCTGGAAGCGAATACCATCTCCGGCACAGCCGAGGTCGGAATGATCATTATCAGGATCATGATGGGGGCGCTGTTCTTCGTGATGATGACCGCGCTCACTGTAATCCCACGACCTCGTAACTTCGAAAACCTGCTCGGAAATTCCACATGTCTGATCGTTGCAGCTCAGTTGTGGTACCCAGAAGACATCGGTCACTACGTGCTCTGGTATCTGCCGTTGCTGCTGATGATCATCTTCCGACCGCGACTTGACCGGCTTATCCCCCCGGAGAGCCCATCCCGGCAGAGAATTCTCCAGCACAAAGATACCGGACAGCATTCCACCGCTGCCGCAGTCTGAGACCAGACAATCCGGGGGGAATCTTCACTTCCACTTCACACCCACGCCACTTCCGGAGACAATCCAGGCGGGCCGGAGATAGTGCACCGTGTGATCTGTAGTCTATATGATTCGTAATCTGTGTGGTGTTCCGTCTCTGGCCGGCATCCTGACTTCATCACAAAGGAAAGCCAGTGTCCGATCGACTGCTTGCCGCTCTACTGTTCATGTTCGTTGGTATCCAGACAGCATCTGCAGACAGGCTGCAGATTTCCGTAACTGAGGTAGAAGCATCCGTTTCAGCCACACAGAATCGCGGCCAGTATCTGCTGAGGCTGGACGTTTTGATGAAGATCCAGAACACCTCCGACACGGAATTCGACCTGAAAAACCTGAGTGCTGAACTGACAGCAGATGAAACACCACTCAGGAATATCACCTCCGGTGACGACCAGTTTGCCAACGTGCGTCTTGCTCCTTCGCAGTCCGTCACTCAGAAACCGCGTTTCGAACTCCCTGTCTATCCGCAATCAGTACCCGACCTGCAACTGCAGATCCGTTCCGCTGATCAACAGACCGACATCCGGACAGTAGACATCACTGCGGTTCTGCAGGAGCAGTGTGCGTTTCCAACAGAACTGATCGGTCCCCGCAATTGCCTCGCGCTGATTCAGGTGCAGCGCAGCCTGGATGCAGCGTCCATCTGGTTCCTCGCCCCCCGCCTGCAGAAACTTCATGCAGACGGAATTCGTCGCATTATTCTGGCAGCGGAAGAACCCGAGCAGAAATTTGCGATCTCACTGGCTGTCAGACAGTGGTTGAAGTACTCCATGGAGAACTCTCGTCAGCCGGCCGGACTGTTCTCTCCGTTTGCCCCGCTGCCAGCAGACTTTCGCAGTCTGATGATCAGTGGTTCCACAGCTGCGTTCTTTCCTGGTTCATCCACGCAGACTGAACCTCAGTTTACGGACAATCCCGAGGAGGCAATTCGAGCCAGCCTGCTTGATGTCTACCGAATTCTGCCTGTCAGCGAGGCCATTGCCGATCTGCGGCATCCGAATTCAGCCGTTCGCCGTGCTGCACTGGCAGGCATCGCCGACAGTCTGTCCTTCGACGACGCCGCACCACTGCTGCAGGGAATCTCCGCCGACAATACGGCAGCAAGAATGGACATTGCGTCGGTCCTGCAACGCCTTCCGGGACGCCGGGCGGTGCAGGCACTGGCGGAAATGGCCCTCGATGAGAATTCCGAAATCGCCGCGGTGGCCATGAAGAGTCTCGCTGCCAGCCAGGATCACTACAGTCCGCAGGCAGTGAACGAACTCTGGCTTGAAGGACATCACAGTCCCCACTTGCGGCAGACTCTGGCGGAAGCCATGGTGAAGTCCGGAAACGAAAACTGGATCCCCTTCCTGGAAGATTTCGTGCGGGAGTTTCTTGAAGCAGCCGTCTCCGCAAAATCCGGCGGCTATGAACCTGCTTCCCTCGAGTCTGCTCTGCAGTTTCTACAGCAGTCGGGCGCAGGTTCGATGGTCGAAGAAGTGCGTTCAGCCATTTCGTCTGTCAACAGTTCAGAAGTGTTCGACGTACTTGCCAGACACCTGCTACAGCTGCCAGAGCAGACACCTGAAGACCAGAGGCTGCTTCGTGAATTATTCGGCAGGAAAATTGCCAGCGGCCAGATCACCGCAACCGTACAACTCGCTGCCATCAGACTCAAACCAGCAGAATGGACAACAGACCTGCTTGACCACCACCTCCGGAGAAAGGAAATCCCACGAGCCACATCCCGGTTTGATGCGGTACTGGCCTGTGCCAGTCGTTCCCAGTTGCTCATGATCGCTGAAAAAACAGAACAGCTTGACAGCGAAGAACAGGCAATGCTGATTCAGGCAATGATTACTGACCAGTTGCCAGCATGGCGAACCATTGCTGAGCAACTGCTCCAGCGAGAGCCCGATCGATATTCAATCGGTGTGATCGAAGAACTGGGCCGCGATGCCTCTGAAAGTTCGATTGCCGTGCTGCAAGCCGCACTGAAGCACCGCATCCAGACACTCGAAGGCACACGTGAAGCATCCGTCTATGGCCAGC
>JALRDR010000096.1 GCA_023262145.1 Planctomycetaceae bacterium
CGACGGAGCAGTTCTATCGTTTCCTTGATGCGAATCGCGGTGGCTGAGCAGAAAGGTGCGTTTTCCTCCGATTTGCAGCCGGAGTGCTACAGTCGTTCCGCGAAGGTGAGGCGGTAGCCGTTAAGGTCTTCGACGGTGAACTCCCGGAAACCGTAGGCCGCATCGGAAAGCGGCAGCAGAATCCGTGCCCCACGCTGCTCCAGTTGCGATGCCTGACTGGCGACGTCGGAAACTTCAAGGAACACGTCGCGTTCGAACAACGGGCGGTGTGGTGCATCTTTGGCACGGCGGCGGATCTGCAGATGGATTTCCGCACTGGACAGCCGCACGATGGCGTACACCCCCTGTTGTTCGTCGGCTGATGGCTGAAAGACGCCTGAGACCGGATCCAGGTCAAATCCCAGCACATCGCGGTAGAATTCTGCTGCTTCGCGGACGCGTTGCACACCAAGAACCGGGGTGGCTCGAACTTGTGGGAGATTCATCGGGCACCGTGTAAAAAAAGGATACGAGCCGACCTGCGAGGAAAGCTGAGTGGGCGGTGGGGGCAGGTCATTCTTGGTGGCGCTGCAGGTTTCGGTCAGATGCCGCCAGCAACCTCCTTCCGCGTGGCCGGACGTGTTCGCACGTTGACAGTCGTTTGACTGGTCAGGTATTTTATAGTGTCCGCAACTCGCGGAATCCACCTGCCCTGATCTTCCTGCCTGTTCGTTCTACTGCTGACCGTGTTCTCGGCAACTGCGTCTGCTGCAGCCACGAGGACCCGCTTCAGGAATTCGGTTTCGTGTCAGTACCGCCGCGCACAAGCCATTCCGCAGTTCGTTCTGCTCGCCAGCGATGGCAGTTCCGGCTTGCGGTCCGTCTGTCTGCTCTGCTGCCGCTGTTGACCACTGTCACAGTTCAGGCCGAAGAGCCAGCTCGCCGCTGGAATTTTGAAAACGACATCGTGCCGATTCTGTCTCGCTTCGGCTGCAACACCTCTGGGTGTCATGGCAAGGCGGAGGGGCAAAACGGGTTCCGGCTCTCGGTCTTCGGTTCTGACCCTGAGGCGGATTACGACGCCATCGTGAAGGAGAACTTCGGGCGTCGAATCTTTCCCGCAGCGCCCGAAAACAGTTTGCTGCTGCAGAAGGCTACCGGCGAACTGCCGCATGGTGGGGGCTCTCGGCTGGACCCTGAGCATCCTCAGTACCAGCGTCTGCGGGACTGGATCGCCGCCGGCCTGCAGCAGGGATCTGCGGATGATCCCCACCTGATCAGACTGGAGGTGACTCCGGATCAGCAGCAACTGCAGATGCAGCAGACAATTTCGCTGCAGGCGACAGCGTTCTGGAGTGATGGGCGTCAGGAAGACGTCACAGAGATGGCCAGCTGGCAGACAAACAGTGAGGCGGTCGCGAATGTGGATGCAGCCGGGAAAGTGACCACTGGCGACGTTCCGGGGACCGTGGCGGTCATGGCCAGTTACCTGGGCAAGGTCGACTTGTTTCAGGCATTGATCCCGCATGCAACGGAACTGGATGAGGAGGCTCAGGAACGGTTGCAGTGGCTGGCGACTTCACCTTTGGACATTGATCAGATTGTCGCCGAGCGTCTGCAGCAGCTGCGAATTGCTCCGGCACTCCCGTGTGACGACGCGACGTATCATCGCCGCGTCAGTCTGGATCTGCTTGGAACACTGCCGACTCCGGAACAGGCTCGAGCATTTCTGTCGGATCCGGCCGAAAATCGCCGTGAGCTGCTGGTGGATCGACTGCTGCAGCGCGCGGAATTCGCTGATTACTGGGCCTTGAAGTGGGCCGACCTGCTGCGGGTGAATCGCCGTGAACTGGGTCACAAGGCGGCAGCAGCTTACTACCGCTGGATCCACGATCAGATTGCTCAGAATCGACCACTGGATGAATTTGCAACAGCGCTGTTGACCACCGAAGGGCCATTGACCACATCGCCGGCCGGGTACTTCTACAAATCCGTAACGGACCCGTACGATCAGGCGAACACTGTGTCGCAGGTGTTTCTGGGTGTGCGAATTGAATGCGCGCGGTGTCATCATCATCCGTGGGATCGCTGGAGTCAGACGGACTACCACGGGATGCAGGCGTTCTTTACTCAGGTGGGTTTCAAGAAAAACGGTGTGGCGGAGTCACTGACTGCAGCGGCGAAACAACAGACGCTGCATCCCCGTACGGGGCAGCCCGTGATGGCTCATGCGCTGGAGCAGCCGCAGCCGGACGTGAATCCCGCGGGGGATCGGCGGGAGCATCTGGCCGGATGGCTGGCGACAGCGGACAACCCCTGGTTCGCTCGCAATCTGGCCAATCGCGCCTGGGCTCATTTTCTGGGGCGTGGTCTGGTGGAGCCGGTGGATGATTTTCGCCTCACGAACCCGGCCAGCAACCCACGTCTGCTGGATGCTCTGGCTTCCCATCTGTGCAAAGGTGAATTTGACTATCGAGCGTTTGTCCGCACGATTGTGCTGTCCCGGACGTATCAATTGGCGACGGAAACACATCCGACGAATGTGATTGATGAACAGAACTATTCGCGATTTCCGATGAAACGAATGGATGCCGAAGTGCTCCTGGATGCTGTCTCGCAGGCCACTGCAGTTCCGGAGGAGTTCGGGGGTATGCCGTTGGGAACGCGGGCCATTCAGTTGTGGGACAGCCATCTGCCGCATCAGTTTCTGGAGCTGTTCGGGCGACCGGTACGTGCCACAGCCTGCGAGTGCGAACGTGTTACAGAACCGTCCGTATCACAGGTACTGCATGTGCTCAATTCGCCACAGATGGAATCCCGACTGCGTCACGCAGACGGACGTGTGGCGCGTTTATCTCGCGAGGTGTCCGATGACCGGCAACTGGTGGATGAACTGTTTCTGACGTGGTATGGACGACCACCGACGGCTGATGAACAGGCTGCGGCGTTGCAGCATCTGGCTGAAACGGCAGAGCGGCGTGAAGCAGCAGAGGACCTGGCCTGGTCTCTGTTGAATTCCCTGGAGTTTCTGTTGAACCACTGATTTTTACTTTCTGACTGCCACTGACAGGATACCTGCTGTGATGAAACCAAACGCGTATTGCGATGGACTTCGGCGAAGGGATCTGCTGCATTTTGGAGCGGCCGGGCTAAGCAGCTTCGGGCTGTCGCTGCCAAACCTGCTGGCTGCAGAACAGGCGCAGCGGGACGCCGGCAACAGCAGGGAACAGATGTCGCTGATCATTGTGTTCCTGCAGGGTGGTCTGTCGACGATCGATACCTGGGATATGAAACCGTATGCACCGCCCGAGTTTCGCGGTGAGTTTGATCCAATCAGTACCAATGTTCCCGGTGTTCAGGTGTGTGAGCATCTGCCGCGACTGTCTCGGCAGTTCGACAAGTTTGCTCTGGTGCGTTCGTTTTCCAATCCGAATTCTGATCATGGTCCGGCCGATCATTATCTGCTCACCGGGTACCGCCCCGGTCCGGGGTTCAACGGTGGTCTGAAACCGAACAATCAGCGGCCAGCTCACGGAGCAGTGATTTCGCGAAAGCTGGGACCGCGCGGTTCGGTGCCTCCGTATGTGTGTCTGCCGAAGATGCACAACAGCGCCGGATCGTCGTATCTGGGATCCAATGCAGCTCCGTTTGTGGTTGATGCGGATCCTAACGCACCCGGGTTTACGGTACCCGATCTGATGCCACCGATTTCTCTGCGGGCGGATCGCCTCGATTCCCGCCAGGAACTGCTCAGCCGCATCAATCGCTTTCAGCGTTCCACCGAGCTGGCAGCCAATCGCAGGGCGCTGGCGATGGACACGTTTCAGCAGAAGGCCTTCGACCTGATGACATCGGAGGCTACGAAGGCGGCGTTTGAGATTTCAGCGGAGTCAGATGCGTTGCGTGATGAATATGGACGACATTCGCTGGGGCAGTCCTGCATTCTAGCTCGACGCCTGGTGGAAGCCGGCGTCCGCTGTGTGCTCATTGACCATACCAACTGGGATACACACTACTCCAACTTCAGTGTGCTGAAGGATGACCTGCTGCCGCATCTGGACAGTGCGATGAGCACTCTGTTTCGGGATCTGCATGATCGCGGCATGCTGCAGAACACCATGGTGCTGGTCACCGGGGAATTCGGACGAACACCGCGAATCAACAAGGATGCCGGCCGTGACCACTGGGGGCCCAGCACTGCGATCGCGATTGGCGGTGGTGGAATTCGCGGCGGCAATGTGGTCGGGGCCTCGGATGCTCGTGCTGAGAAGCCGGCAACGGAGCCGTACGGTCCGGAGGATCTGGCTGCCACGATCTATCATGTGCTGGGCATTGATCCGGAGACGCTGTTTCATACCGCGGAGGGGCGTCCGATTCCGATCGTGCCCGGTGAAGGTCGTGTGATCCAGCCATTGTTCTCCTGATGATGTTGCGAAAGGAGAATCCAGCCATGCGTCTGCAGTTGCTGATTCTTTCACTGATGTGCGGCGGAGCGATCGCTGTACGTGCCGATGAGCCGACTGTGAGTTACATTTTTCCGGCTGGCGGCCAGCGTGGCACCACAGTAAGTTTCCATGTTGGCGGTCACTATCTGCACGACAATTGTCCAATACGCATGGACGGAGATGGCGTTGTTGTCAGTGAGCAGCTGCAGCGAACCGAACGCACGCTGTGGTTTGAAGGGCCAGTGATTCCGTTGCCCGATTCACAGCAGAAGGAAGATTATCCGGTTGATCATCGGGGCAGTGTGCAGATCGACGCGAATGCTCAGCCGGGAAGTCGCTGGTGGCGGGTGCACACATCGCAGGGCGTTACGGCGGGGATGCCGTTTGTTGTGGGAGACCTTCCGGAGGTTGTGGAACAGGAAATTGATGGTGCTCCAATCCCGCAGCAGGTGACGTTACCGGTTACCGTAAACGGACGAATATTTCCACGTCGCGATGTGGATGTGTGGACCTTTTCATTGCAGGCGGGAGAGACGGTGGTTTGTGACGTGGCTGCCGAGTCGCTGAGATCTCCGCTCGACGCGACCATTTCCGTCGTCGGTCCACAGGGGGGCGTCATCGCGCGTTGTGATGATGCGCGGGGGCGTGACCCGAGGCTGGTATTTTCAGCAGAAGTGGCAGGGGATTATGCAGTTTCCATCTGGGATGCGCAACTTGGCGGGCTGCAGGATTATGTGTATCGCCTGAGCCTGCGGCGCGGGCCGGTGCTGGAAAGCGTTTATCCGCTCGGAGCGCAGCGCGGAAGTACTGTGCAGCTGGAATCCATAACCGCTGACGGCAGCGCGGAACAGCAGGCCGTTTCCGTTCCGGCAGATGCGGCGGAGCAGTGGCATCTGCCGTGGGCCGAGCAACTGTCGCTGCAGGTTTCCGATCTGCCTGAACTGCTGGAACACGAACCAAACGCAGAAGCTGTCAGTGCGCAGCAGTTGGTGGTCGGTTCGGTAGCCAATGGGCGCATTGATGAGCCCGGGGACGTGGATGTCTGGCGATTGCAGGCAACAAAGGATCAGCCGCTGTGGCTGGACCTCAACGCGGCCCGGCTCGGCTCACCGCTCGACAGTCTGCTGCAGATCTTCAATGCCGAAGGAACGATGGTGGCAGAGTCAGATGATCTTGCCAGCGGACAGACGGATTCAGCGTTGATATTCAGGCCGCCGACAGATGGCGATTACGAAGTTCGTGTCAGCGACAGTTTTCGCAGTCGCGGCGGGGCTGAGTTTGCATACCGGCTGCAGGTGGTTCCCGCAGCAGACCTGCGACCTTCCTTTCAGCTCTCTCTGCCGGCTGATGCATTGACCGTGAACCGCGGTGGCGAAGTGAAGCTGAAAGTTACGGTGGAGCGACTGCACGGGTTTTCAGAGGCGATTGTGCTGCAGGTCGATGGGCTCCCGGAAGGTGTGACCGTGGAGGGAACGGAGATCCCGGAGAAAAAGAACGATGTGCAGCTGGTGTTCAGGGCGGATGCGGCAGCAGGAGTCAGTCTGCGGGCACTCACGGTGCGCGGCAGCGTCAAGCCAGCTGTACCCGAACAGGCTGTACCGGAAAAGGCTGCAGCAGGCGAACAGACCGCAGTGACAGTTGCGGTCGGGGCAGAACAGCAGCAGGGCACAGATGAGACTGGTGCTGCGACAATTGTGGCTACGGTTGCAGCGGGTGCTGGCGGCAGTTCAGGAACAGCACTCTGGCTGTCCGTAGCGGTGCCGACGCCATTTCGTTTCCTCGGAGATTTTGAAACCCGTTATGCTCCGCGTGGTTCTGCGTTTACGCGTCGTTATCGGATTGAGCGGGGTGATTATGCGGGGCCATTGACGGTGTCGCTGGCGGAGCGTCAGACGCGTCATCTGCAGGGAGTCACCGGCCCGGTGATCGAAGTTCCCGCCGGGGAAAGTGAGTTTGAGTACACAGTGCAGCTCCCGCCGTGGATGGAGATTGGTCGCACCAGTCGCACCTGCCTGATGGCTGTCGGTCAGGTAACCACTGAGGATGGTGGAACACACAATGTCAGCTATACCAGCTTTGAGCAGAACGATCAGATCATCGTTCTGGTGGATCCGGGGCAGATGAGTCTGCGGCTCGATCAGGAGTCACTGCTTGCGGAAGCGGGGAGCGTTGCTGAGCTGCCGTTTGAAGTACAGCGAGCGAACGATCTGCAGGGGCCCGTGACGGTAGAGCTGATCGTGCCGCAGCATATGCACGGAATCGTGTGTTCCCCGGTGATTCTCGCAGGGGACACTACGACGGGAGCGTTGCGACTGCAGACCGCCGCGAGCGGTGCCGGACCGTTCAATATGCCGTTGCTTGTGCGTGCGACTGTGGGTACTGGTGCGCGGCAGGTGCGTGCAGAGGCTGGCCTGACGCTGGCTGCTCCCTGAATCTTCCGGGATGTGCCCAGCAGCACTTTGGGTTCCAGTGAGCCTTGAGAATTGCGGTGCGGAGTGACGGGACAGTCCTGGTGGCAGCACTGGGGCTCAATCTGGTTCGCCTTGATGGCTGTTCAGCTCATGAGAAGTCTGCTGCGATGAATCGGCTGTGGGGGGCAGAGATGAAAATTCACTTGCATGCGATGATTGTCATGTGTGGTGCTGCGGGCTTTTTTTGCGGCGGGGAGTGTGGCAGACGAACCATTGCAGATTGGCTCGCAACGCGAGTTGTTTGTGGATCGGCATCTGGTTGATTCGCTCAATGATGTGCGACTGGTGCTGCATCGTCCGGAACTGCGTGAGGCGGGTCAAAGGTGCCACCCACTTCCCCGCGGACTCACGATACCGGTGCCTGTCCTTTCTTAACTGAGCACCCAAAGGTGCCACCCACTGGTTTCCCACTGGTTTCCCACTGGTTTCCGAACACTGATTTTTACAGGCATCTTCTGGCGTTGCTTTGTCGCATCCTCGCCGCAATTTGTGCGCAACCGAATCTGGTGCCAGAAGCCGCGGGTGCC
>JALRDR010000158.1 GCA_023262145.1 Planctomycetaceae bacterium
TGTCCCCACGCAGGACTACTACGCCCTCGCGGGAATCTTCCGCAGTACTCAGACACTCGACGGAGAAATTCAGAAATACGTTTCCAACTGGGTTCGGCAGCCGCTGCCAATGACGGAGACACACCGCGCGGCACTGGCATCCTACACCACGGCCGCTGCCGACCTGCAGAAATCCATCTCGGGCCTCCAGAAGCAGATCAAGGACTTCGAACAGAATGGAGATCGAGCTCGCATCCTCTCTCAGGGGGTGCTGCTGGATGACGATCAGGCTGAAAGAACGGGCGACTGGAAGTTCTCAACCTATTCGCCGAACTTCATCGGCAAGGGTTACGTTCACGACGACAAAAAAGAACCTGGCCAGCGTATGCTGCGATTTCGATTCACAGTACCGGCAGACGGAGACTACGAAGTTCGACTCGCATTCCCGGGAAGTGGCGGCCGTGCGACCAACGTACCAGTCCAGATTGAGCACGCCGAAGGCACCGCAACTGTCATCGTCGATGAATCGAGAGTTGCTCCCATCCTCGACATGCTCAAGCCACTTGGACGGTTCCCGTTTCGCAGAGACCAGGCAGCCGTCGTCCAGATCAGCAACCGTGATACTGACGGTTACGTGATTGTTGATGCACTGCAAATCGTTGCCGTGAACGAACTGGATCAGCCAGCTGACGATCCGAAACAGGCAGCACAGCAGCCCGAACGACTCACCGAACTCAGAAAACAGCTCGAACGGCACCAGCAACAGCTCAAAGAGCTCGAAAAAACAGCTCCTGCTCCCGAACCCCGTGCGCTGGCCGTCAAGGAACGCGACAAACCAGCCGACAGCCCGATTTACATCCGTGGTGATCATCGGAATCCGGGTGCGCAAATCGCCCGCGGTTTTCTGCAGGTGGCCAGCTGGGAGGGACAGCCTGCAGTGAATCCCGCTCAAAGTGGTCGCCTGCAACTGGCCCTTTGGATTGCCGATGCTCGCAACCCACTTACTGCACGCGTTTACGTCAATCGCATCTGGGCACATCTGATGGGCGCCGGACTGGTCCGCAGTGTCGATAATTTTGGTCTCAATGGAGAACGACCGACTCACCCGGAACTGCTCGATCGCCTTTCTGCGGAATTCATCGCCCACAACTGGTCGACACGCTGGCTGGTACGGGAAATTGTTTCCAGCCGCACTTACCGACTGGCTTCTGTGTGGCAGGAATCACACTGGCAGAACGATCCGGAAAACCGACTGCTCTGGCGTGCCAATCGACGCCCGATCACCGCCGAATCGATTCGAGATTCTCTGCTGCAGGCTGCGGGAGAATTATCGATGCAGATCGGTGAAGCACCGGTAGCCGACCTGGGCACTCTGGTGACGCAGAACAATGCCGATGATAAAGGCGTTGAACTCAGCAGCGACAGTACGCGAACCATCTATCAGCCGGTAATTCGAAATGAACTGCCATCGCTGATGACTCTGTTTGACTTTGCTGACCCGGACTTCGGAACCGGACAGCGTGCAGAAACCGTTGTGCCAACTCAATCCCTGTGGATGCTCAACAGCAGGATCGTGCAGAAGCGGTCTGAGCAGATCGCCGAACGTGTCCTTACGGCGGAACTTCCCGACCGCGAATCCCGGATCAGATACTTGTATGAACTGGTCCTCGGACGACCTCCTCAACCGGAAGAAGCACGACTCTCACTTGATTTTCTCACCGGGCAGACGGATGACAATCGCGGCGACTGGGCCGACCTGACTCAGGCTGTGCTCGCATCGTCCGCATTCCGTATGCTGGACTAATCCACTGCTGATCTGGTCCATGACCACCAGCAATC
>JALRDR010000162.1 GCA_023262145.1 Planctomycetaceae bacterium
ACCGGAATTCACCGGCGAATTTGCGGCCGAACCGTGGAATTCTCCGACGAGAACAGCTTCCCTGCCGCACGATTGCCTGCCAGAAGTCATCGCGGAATGGTCTGACCTGCTGCTGCAGTCCATGAACGGTGGCGGAATCAGGTTTTGCGGCATGGCCGCGGAAATCATCTTTCCGGCACGATTCAATCAGCTTGTGGATCAGCATGGTTCCAAGGGAGCACTGCTTTCCGAGGCAACAATGCAGCTCGTCCGCAGACTCTCGGACCAGTTCCCCGCACGACATCATGAAGTTGTCTGTGACCGCCATGGAGGACGCAGCCGTTACGATGAGCTGATTGGGGCTGCCTTTGATGACCAGTTTGTGTTTCGCATCGAAGAGACCAGACACAGTTCCCGCTATCGCATGGGCAACATGGAATTCTGCTTTCGGACAAAAGCCGAGGAATTGCTGCCGGTTGCACTCGCCTCAATGACCGCAAAGTACCTGCGTGAACTGCTCATGGATCATTTCAACACCTGGTGGCAACAACAACTGCCAGGACTCAAACCAACTCGCGGCTATCCGGTGGATGCCCGACGATTTCGGGAAGATGTGGAACAACGTCGAGCAGAATTGGGGATTCCGGAACATGTCTTCTGGAGGCAGCGGTGACGCTTTTCCCTGCTCTTCGGCCACTGCCGGATCTTCCGTTCCGGGAAATCTGAAACGACGTCTGTGAGCAGGATTTCGTTAACCCTGCGTTCACTCGACCGCTCGGTTGAGATAGAATCCCGGAGGTTCTGCGCCTGATGGGCCACTTGTTGGCAGGCGTCAGAAAGTTTTGATCCACGGTGCAGGATCATCGAATTTGCCGATCGACATTGCTGCATATTCGCGGCAATGTCGCACAGTGCTCAGGCAGCTGTTGTGCAGTTGCAATCCTGCGGTATCAGACCGCAGGATAGTACTGCAGGTTAGTACCGCAGGGTACTGCTGCAGGGTTATGCTGCAGGGTACTACCGCAGGGTTATGCTGCGGTACTACGTTGCAGTATCCGTCGCATTTTCCCGTCGCCACACGGCGGCAGGATCAGCGGCGGTGCGGGCCCACCGGCTTTCAGATCTGCTCCGAACGGATGGTTTCAGCACACAGAAGCGCGCACACATGGGAAGCATTTCCGCTGGTGAGTGGAAGAAGGGGATCAAGGTTCTGATTGACAACGAACCTTACGAAATGCTGGAAGTTCACTTTGTGAAGCCGGGTAAGGGACAAGCCCTCTATCGCACAAAGTTTCGCAACCTGCTCAAGGGAAGCCTCTACGAAAAGACCTACCGCAGTGGCGATGCGCTGGAGAGCGCCGACGTCATGCGATCAGACGGTGTCTATTCCTACCGTGACGGTGACAGCTATGTGTTCATGGACAACTCCAGCTTCGAACAGCACAGCCTGCCCGCTGATGCGGTGGAAAGTGAAATGCGCTGGCTCATGGAAGGATCAACAGTAGCCCTGCTCTTCTGGAACGGGCAGCTGATCACGATGAGTCCTCCGGGACAGGTCATCCTGACGGTTACCTACACCGAACCTGCAGCTCGCGGCAATACGGCGACAAACGTCACCAAGCCCGCCACCGTCGAAACCGGTGCCGAAATTCAGGTCCCCTCCTTCATCAAGGAAGGTGACAGGGTAAAGATCGACACCGAATCGGGCCAGTATATGGAACGAGTTCAGTCGTGAAGTCTGCTGCCGTAACAGAACCTGCAGTACGGCACGACCTGCAGGTTGCCGCAGCACTTCTGCCATGCAGCAGTCCACACAGTCGGCTGCATGGTTGTGCTGCATGGTTATACTGCGGCGGCCGGCCCTCAGCTGCTGCAGATGCAGCCCTCATCTGCTCCCGCTGACAAAATCTGTTCAGGCCCCCGTATTTCATCGTTTCCCTTGACCGGTTTTCATCATGTCCACTGCTGATCCACAAGTGAGCACCCATAACCACAGACTTTATATTGAGACTGTGGGCTGCCAGATGAACATGCTGGACAGTGAACTGGTGGTAGCCGCGCTGCGCCAGCAGGGGTACGAGCTTTCTGAGAGTCCCAGGGACGCGGATACCGTACTGTTCAACACCTGCAGTGTTCGGGAACATGCCGAACACAAAATCTACAGTGCCCTGGGACGGCTCAAATACGCCAAAAGAAACAAACCGCAGAAAGTGATTGGTGTCTTCGGCTGTATGGCGCAGAAGGATCAGGATCTGATCTTTCGACGTGCACCCCATGTCGACATCGTTGTCGGTACCGGCCAACTGGCAGAAATCCCGCGGCTGATCGACGAAGCACGGGCCGCCGAGGAACGAACACAGGTCAAAGCCGTCAGCCTGGGGCGTCGCGATGGCTCTCGCAATGAAGTCTCTGACAGCTTTCAGAGCTATGATCCGCTTCGCGATCCGGAAATGCGGCCGACACCGTTCC
>JALRDR010000206.1 GCA_023262145.1 Planctomycetaceae bacterium
AGACGGACGTAACTTTGTCTTTGGCGACGATGGTCAGTATGAAGTTCTCGACGACGGTTCCAATACCACCCGGATTCAGTCACTTGACTGCATCAACGGCGGCGAAGACACCATCACACTTGGTGCCGGGTTCAATATCGCCGGTGGCGGGGCAGCCAGCGATACCATCACCGTCACCGGCGTCGACCCGAATGCACGTGCAAATGTTCTGGGTGACAATGGAATCATCATCCTTGCCACTGATAGCGGTGTCCTGCGTTCCATCGAAAGCACGGATTTCAACTGCGGTAACGACGACGCAATCACACTTACCGGCGGAATCAACGCTGTCATTGGCGGAGTGGCCAGTGACACGATCACAGTCGGGAATGGAACGAACACGATCCTCGGTGATGACGGAAAGGCAACCTTCTACGCGACTGAGATTCTGGAACACATCGTTTCCACTAACCTCGGTAACGGTGGCGCCGACCTCATCGCATTTGATGACGGCACAAATACCTTTGTTGGCGGTGCCGGAGTCGACACGATCACGGCAGGCAACGGTATCAACACGGGACTGGGCGACGAAGGTGAAGCACGCTTCTTTGCCGATGGCACCCTGCAACTGCTCCAGTCCACAAACCTCGGCGTCGGAGCCGACGACCAGATCCTGCTGCAGAACGGCGTGAACAGCGTTATTGCCGGTGCAGGAAACGACACCATCACCGTGGAAGACGGACGTAACTTTGTCTTTGGCGACGATGGTCAGTATGAAGTTCTCGACGACGGTTCCAATACCACCCGGATTCAGTCACTTGACTGCATCAACGGTGGCGAAGACACCATCACACTCGGGGCCGGCTTCAATATCGCCGGAGGCGGGGCAGCCAGCGATACCATCACCGTCACCGGCGTCGACCCGAATGCACGTGCGAATGTTCTGGGTGACAATGGAATCATCATCCTTGCCACTGATACCGGTGTCCTGCGTTCCATCGAAAGCACGGATTTCAACTGCGGCGATGACGACACCATCACACTTGAAGACGGGATTAATGCCGTAATCGGTGGACGAGGGGCCGACATCATCACTGCCGGATCCGGACAGAATACAATTCTGGGAGATGACGGGATCGCCAGGTTCTATGAAACGGAAATTCTCGAATGTATCCAGTCACTGAACTTCGGCAATGGTGGTGCTGATGTAATCAGCCTGCTTAATGGCACCAATACGGTCATTGCCGGGGCAAAAGTCGACTCCATCAATATCGCAGATGGCAATAACACAGTTGTGGGTGACGACGGGATTGCCTGCTTCTATTCGGACGGACAACTGAAATCCGCCAGCACACTGACACCTGGAGTTGGTGATGGTGATGGAATTATCGCCGGTGATGGATCAAACGTGATTATCGGTGGTGCAGGAAACGACACCATCGAAGTCGGCAATGGCACCGCATTTATCCTTGGTGATGAGGGAACTCACCTGGTGCAACGTGACGCTGCCACGAATCAGATTACCGGTGCAATTCTGGAATCCTCGAATGACAACACCGGTGGTTCTGATTACATCACTGCCACTACCGGAACTCTGAACATCATCGCCGGTGCCGACAAAGACACAATCACCAGCCTTCCCCAGCCCGGCGTTCCGCACGCCACGTTTACAGTGCTGGGGGATTCCGGCACTGCGGTATTTGATGGCAATTCCATCCTGCGGGATCTGACTACCAAATCTCCGGGCACCGGAGCAATGGACACCATTACGCTGACCGACGGCAATGATCTGATCTTCGGCGGTGATGCCGGTGATCTGATCAACGGTGGCAATGGGACCAATCTGGTCTACGGGGACCACGCGCACATTGTCTTCGCTGATGACGGACGCCGCGTCTACGTGGAAAGCATTGATCCGGATTCCGGAGGCGTGGACCTGATCAACACCGGGCGTGGCGAGGATTTCATCGTCGGAGGCATTGCCGGTGACATCATTGATTCCGGCCTCGGAAACCATGATGACATCGTTATGGGAGATAATGGCCGCGCCACATTCAACCGCAATGGCACCGCGTTTGACCCGGAAATCACCACAGCCTCCATCACCACCACAAATGTGCTCAGCTTTAACTTTGCCGTTCCCACGACGGACCGGGCGATCCTCGGATCAGCCGGCGCCGAAACGGCTCGCAGCCAGTACTGGAACAATCTCCCCGCGGAAGGAAATGCCGTCTACGGTGACAGTGCCAGCGAAGTTATTCTGTTCGGCGACAGCACAGTCGCGCCCGATATCAGTGTTGCCTGGGGTTCCGATGCAGTTGTTTCCCCCGAACCGCTTATCGCTCAGCCACACCGCCAAATCAGTCCGCAGAACGGTGATGACGCCCGACTGTTCGCCAGCTTCCTGTATGACGATACCGACAATGGAGTCGAAGTCTCCATTGATGGACTCATGCAGCACTTCGAGAATTATGACGTCTACGTCTATCTCGACAATGACGATGAAACCAGCAAGTACGGGACGTCTGTGCGAGCCATCACGGACGGCAGCACCACTTATTATCTGAATGATCCCGACGGCAGCCACTTCAGCGGCAGTTACCTGCAGGTCACATCCACCAGCAAATCCAGTCCTCAGCCTGGAAACTATGTTGTCTTCAGCGACCTGACCGACTGGCGGCTGACGATCAATGTGAGCGACGCCAGCCTGAGCCGTTCTGCCAAAGCCGGCATCGCGGGAATTCAGATCGTTGGCAGATATCCGACGAACCCCATCACCGGAGCGCCGGGGCACGACATCATCGAATCGACAGATCCGCAGTACTCCGGGGCAGATCAGATTTCCACAGGCAATGGCAACGACCTGATCATTGGTGGCAGCGACAGTGATACAATTTCTTCTGCGGGTCCCATGAGCAACGGAGCCACGGACAACGATATCATTGTCGGCGATAACGCCACGGTGACTCTGTACGACGGTGACATCCGCGACATTGAAACATGGGACTTCTCCAGCACCAGCGAGGCTGACGCCTTTGACAGCGATCTCATCGTCAGTGGAAATGGTAATGACCTGATCTTCGGCGGTAATGGCAGTGATCAGATTGACGCAGCAGTCGTGAATGATCTGGACCCGGCAGATCTGCTGCACAACCGTTTTGACGATGGCGTGCATTTCAACGGCGAGACAGACAATGATCGAGTCCTGGGTGATAACGGCACCGCCCGCATCTGGGAAGGGGCTCCGTCACGACTGCTGACGACCGATATTCGTCAGGTCGATGAAGGTATCCAGTCCGATACCATCACCAGTGGAGCCGGGGACGACATCCTCATCGGCGGCAATGGCAATGATCAGATCAGTGGTGGTGACGGTAACGACGTGCTGCTGGGTGACAACGCAGTTGTTCGCTTCTTCACTGACAGGATCACGTCAACACTCAGCCGCATCGTGGACATGATCCCCGGTATAGAACTGCTCGGACGCCTCATCGGCGGCCGCGATACACTCGAAGGCGGCCGTGGCAATGATCGCCAGTATGGTCAGTTCGGTGATGATACTTATGTCTTTAATGGACACGAACTGGGACATGATCGTTTGTTCGAAGAAGGTGGTTCCGACGAAGCTAACGATGGCGGTGACTTCCTCGACTTCAGCCAGTTCGAGTCAGAGATCTGGCTGGACCTCAGCGTGACCAGTGAACAGGGACTCACGCGTGTCTGGCCAAAAGCCACCGATACCTTCCTGACACTGAACACCAGCGACGGATTTGAACATGTCACCGGCACCAGTGAAGATGACAGGCTGTACGGTAATCGCCGTGACAACCGTCTGGTGGGACTGGACGGAAACGACGAGATCGTTGGCCGCAGCGGCAATGACATTCTGATTGGCGGAAAGGGCTATGACTCACTGTGGGGAGATCAGGGTGGTGACCTGCTGATTGCCGGATTCACCAGTTTCGACACCAACACCCCAGCACTCGACCTGCTCTGGAAGGAATGGGCTGCCGACCGCAGTTACACAGAACGATTGCGGAACATCAGACTCGGCATTGGCCCCGTGCTGAATGGAACTGCGGTCCGTCTGCAAGCCGCATCATCCGCAGACAAACGCACCGTCTTTGACGACGATGAACGCGATGACCTCTACGGCGGCCAGGAAAAACGCAAGCTGGACGATCGTAAGGATCGCAACAAGGACTGGTTCTTTGCAGCAATCTCTGACTATCACAGTGATAGCCTCTGGGATCGCAGTACATTGGAGGCACTTGATGAGATCTGATGCAAAAGACAGGGACACTCAGCACGCGCTGCCACCCGAGAATCTCCGGTGAACGCTGCTCGCGCCACGCCGTTGAATCATCTGCAGTGACTCGTTCGTTCCTTCCGGACCATGCGAAACCGGAAAACAGGATTCACTGCGATGTTCGTAGTAATTTCCGACCACACAACCTCATTGGCTGCCGGCTGAAGCAACCGGTTGTGCTATTCAGCATTCCCTGGCACAATTCCATTGCGTGGACTCCGGGCGAACGAGTTTTCAGCAGAGCGTGCTGAACTGTGCACGCTGGAAGTTCTCCGGCCCGAGTACGGATTGGTTGTAGGTGGGCCGCCGCTGGATTCGTGGAGCGATGAGGAATGCATACCGGTAGGGCAAAGGACCTTTCCCTGACTCACAGGCCGCTCAGCAGCCTGTTTCCGGAACTGAACGCTGCAGCCGCACAGCAATGGACGCTCACCACAGAGCAACTGCAGTTCTTCGCAGAGCACGGGTATGTTGTGGGGCCGCAGCTGTTTGACGGCAATGTTCTTGAACATCTGCGCGCGGAACTGCAGATGCTAATGCAGCCAGGCCACCCCGGCAGCGAATTCTGGTACGAATACCACTCCAATGAATCAGCAGACCCCAATCAGGTCCTGTTTCATGCGCTCGGTGCGTGGCGAATTGCCACGGGCTTTCACGATCTGCTCTGGCACCCGGGATTCGTCGTCCCGGCACAGCAGTTACTGGGCGGCTCCGTGCGATTCTGGCACGATCAGCTGTTCTGCAAACCAGCGCATCACGGCGGAGTCGTCGCGTGGCACCAGGACTACTCCTACTGGACTCGAACTACTCCAATGGCTCATCTGACTGCCTGGATCGGTCTCGATGAAAGCACACCCGAAAACGGCTGCCTGCACTACGTGCCCGGCAGTCACCGCTGGAATCTGTTGCCGATTACCGGTCTGGCTGGTGACATGCACGCAATTCAGTCGGTGCTGAATGAACAGCAGTGGGACCAGTTCAGACAGCCCGTTGCGGTGCCCCTGAAGGCCGGTCAGTGCGTCTTCCATCACCCTTTGACAATTCACGGATCCTTCGAAAATCGCACTGCGGTGCCACGACGTGCAACAGTGATCAATGCAGTCAGGGATGGAGTCTGCAGCTCCACCGACGATCCGTTGCTTGAGGGTGTGCATTCGATTGCCGCCGGAGCCCCCTTGTCGGGACAGTTCTACCCGCTGCTGTCACTGCCCTGAACCATCGCCTGCGCTGCGGATGAACCAGACAATTTCGGCAGAAACAGCCGAATCACCCGCAGGTTGGCACAGCCAGCTGACGCCAATCTGCGAGAACGCACTGCCGCTGTGCCCCCGGATTCGGCTGCCGAACTTAAGATTCCGGAAAACAGGTGGAAAGGTTCAGCGTGAATATACCGCTGCAACAATTCCATCAGCGGGCTTTCCTGCAGCAACCATTTCCCGGGATCACGACAGTCTGGATTTATGCTGAGGCTTCTCCACAACATGCGTCTCTGCCTGCTGGCACTGCTGTTTGCAGGCATGGGCTGTGGTACGGCTGTGAAACGTACGGGTACCGAAGAGCTGCTGCTGTCGGACTCGGTCGACAAGGCAATTGCCGAACTCGATCTGAGCGGTATGGCAGGTCGCAGCGTGTTTCTGGACACGGAATACATCAAGGCTGCGACGCCAGCAACCGGATTCGTAAACACAAACTACGTGATCAGCGCGTTGCGTGAAAAAATGGCATCCAGTGGTATTCGTATTGAGCCCACAAAGGATGCGGCAGAATACATACTTGAGGCACGGATCGGGGCGCTGGGCACCGACAGTATGGAAGTCACCTACGGACTGCCGTCAAGCAGCGGGCTGGGCACTGCAACAAGCATTCTGGCAGGCAATGCCATGATTCCCATGATGCCCGAAGTCTCCGTGGCAAAACGCAATGGAGTCATCGGCGTCTCAAAAGTGGTGGCTTACGTCTATCACAAAGACACTGGAACACCCGTCTGGCAGGCAAAATCCGCGATCTCGCGCAGTTCCGCAAGGGATTCATGGGTCTTTGGTCTGGGGCCGATTTCGACCGGCAGTGTGTATGGTGGGGCGCTCGTGGCGGGGCAACGACTGTTGCTGCCCTGGCGAAAGAATAACCGCTACCGCGTGGTCAAGGATGGTGTGATCGCTGACCGCAGGGAATTTGTACATCCGGCAGTGTTTGAACAGCAGCTTGCAGAGCAGGCTGCCGCAGCCGAGGGAAATGCAGTGCGGCCCGTATCGCAGAGCAAGGATGCAGAATTGCCGCCGCCAGTCCCTCCTTCTGTCCCCTGACAGATCGCAAAAAAATCTCCAGCAGGTGGCCTGCTCTCCCAACCTGTAGCCTGCTCACACAACTGGCAAACAGGCAGCAAAGAAAGCCGCACTATGCCGGCGGCAGGAATGGATCCAGTGAAGGCAGCAGACGAGCAGAAAGATCGCCATCGGTGGGTGGTACCCTGAAAGATCTCCCTGAAAGATCTCCCCTGAAAGTTCTTGGTGGGTGGCACCCTGAGAATTCCCCCTGCGACCTCCAGTGGCTGGCACCCGCGATCTGCCGAAGATCGCCGCGGTGGGTGGCACCGTAAGCCCCGCGCCTGCATCCGGCCCCAAGCCATCAGTCCGTTGCACTTCTGCAACATCGCCCACTTAGCCGCGGGAAAAATCAATCCGCAAGACGAACTGCACGCCCCGAAGAAAGGACAGGCGGAAGAAGGGGAAGAAAGGACAGGCACTGCAGTCTCCTTGGTGGGTGGCACCCTGAGAACTCCCCCTGCAACCTCCAGTGGCTGGCACCCGCGATCTGCCCCAGTGGCTGGCACCCGCGATCTGCCGAAGATCGCCGCGGTGGGTGGCACCGTAAGCCCCGCGCCTGCATCCGGCCCCAAGCCATCAGTCCGTTGCACTTCTGC
>JALRDR010000229.1 GCA_023262145.1 Planctomycetaceae bacterium
GTAGTCAACCAGGCGGGGCAGAGCATCACCGGCAGTCGGTCGGTGAGCGATTTCATGAGTTGAAAAGACAGACTCCCGGCACCGATCACCATCCCCGCTCGGAGCTCAATAATCTCCACACCCGAATTGCGGAGTATCTCACCGACTTCGTGCCGACTTCTGAGGTGCGGCGAAAGCCTCGGATCAGCGTCGTCGCCAAGTCCCCCGAGGTAAATAATTCGTTGCACACCGGATTCCTGAGCCGCTGCGGCAAAATTGATGGCCGCCTGGCGGTCCTCTTCCTCGAAATCCTGCGATCCCGACATCAGATGAACAAGATAGTAGGCCGTCTGGACACCCTCCAATGCGGTCCGCAGAGACGACCGGTCAAGCACGTCCCCCTGTACGATCTGTGTTGTTTCCGTGATCGAGGAACGCAGTTTGTCCGGATTTCGAGCCAGACATCGGACGACAACCGGCTCATTTTCAAGGAGCGACAGCAATTGCCCCCCAACATAGCCCGTTGCTCCGGTGAGCAGGATCGTTGGTGCTGTGGGTCTGGAGTTGCCTGGCTCCGAGTCTGACATGGTTTTCTGTTAAACTCCCAATTGGGCGACGGTTTACCGATCTGGACCCTGTCCAGTGTCTGTCAGTCTAACCTTGTTGTCCGCCGAAAGACATTCCCGGTGGCAGATTGATTTTCGGATGCCTGTTTTCTTCCGGCAAAAGCCGAATGCAAAGATGCTTTCTGACTTCCTCGCGGAACAGGCTCATCTGGACTACAGCTACCCGGAAGTCGGAGCCACCAAATCGTTACCGCCTGCCGGTTATGTGCTGGACCGGACTCGCATCCAGTTGGGCTCTGGTGAACTTGTGTTCGAGGCTGCGAAATCTGCCCTGTATCGTTGGCGACAGATGCAGATCGGCTGGGTCGACGTCTGGTCTCCAGACACACCCCTCGAGGCCGGACAGGACATCGCGATCGTGGGCCGGGCTGTGGGCTTCTGGTGGCTTAACGCGTGCCGAATTATCTACACAGTCGACGAATCCGGAGACACTACAAGATTCGGCTTTGGCTACGGAACATTACCCGGGCATGTCGAGATGGGGGAGGAACGCTTCCTCATTGAATGGGATCGACAGATCGATCAGGTTCACTACGACATTCTGGCGTTTTCAAAACCGAATCACATCCTGGCTCGCATTGGCTATCCAATGGTGCGCCGCTGCCAGAAACGCTTCGGTCGGGATTCCTCAGCCTCGATGTTCAAGGCATCCAATCCCGGCGCTGTGATGCCCCTGCCGCTGCAGAGCACAGATTGATCCGATCATAATCACAGTGGAACTGCCACAGTAACATCTGAGAATGGTACGGTGGCAGTGCAACAACGCAGCCGAAACCCCGCAGTGCTGACGCTGCTGATTAAGACATCACCGATACTGTTGCCGCAGATCATCCGGAGCGAACTCTGCTGTATCGCGGCGGACGTCAGCAATTACACACAGCAATGGCCCGTGTGTTCTGATCAACTGGTCCCGCACGCTGCAGTTCAGGTTGCAGAAACTGAAACGCCGAATGGCAGAAAGAACTGCCGCAGGCTGCAAACGTATGTCCGCTGGTACAGGATGACCAGCCTGAAAGCTGGAATGTTGCAGACGCGTTCGACAATGGTACAGAGTGTGGCAACTTCAACGTCGGCGACCGCTCCTGCTGCCGTCAGTTGAGAGCGTCCGTCTTACCACAATTACTGATCCTTGTGCTTTCAACTCAGGCTGTCTTGCAGCATTCGCATGAGGGCCACGCAAGCCGTCCGGCTCTGGCTACCATCGAATCACACGCCATCGAGCGGAGGTCCTTGAGCCACCTATGTGATCCCGTAACGCGACGCAGAATCTCAGCACGAATTTGGGGAAGATCACCCAGCGAGCGGGATTGCAGCCGGGGCAGAAACTGTTTCAGAATCTTCGCAGCACCCGGAAACGGAACTGGTGGCGGAAACCAGTATTTCTGATTTTTTCGTTGCCACATATCAGGTGCACTCGCAGCTGGTGGCAGCGAAGCACTATCTGCAGGTACGGGACGAAGACTACGCAATCGCAGCCGGGCAGGTTGCCCCACAGGTTGCCCCGCAGACGCACGAAAGCGGGGAAACACTTCCGCAGTTAACGAAAGAAACCCGCGAGAAACGTAGTGTTTTTCGCGGGTCTGCGGAGTCTGTCGCAGATATGCAATCTGCCGGAATGGGCCTAACAGGACTCGAACAGTGGCGGAAAACACTGGCGTTTTGAATCATTCCTCACATGTGGC
>JALRDR010000294.1 GCA_023262145.1 Planctomycetaceae bacterium
GCCCCCATGCGAAGTCAGAATCTGACCGTCTGTGTTGCCGGTTTGTTGCTGGCGATGCTGAACGTGCAACTGTCTGCCGAAGAACTGAACGTGTTTCTGTTCGCCGGACAGTCAAACATGGCCGGTGCGGACTCGGAGCGACCGGTGACCTTTCCTCTGCTCGCCGCCGATCAAAGTGCATTGTTCACTGCGGCCCCGTTGCCCGCTGGCGGCACGTCGCCGCTGTACCAGGCATGGGGGCCGATCGCTGGGCATCAGCTCAAGGGTGTGACCGTACACGGCCCGGAGACGGGCTTTGCCAGAACGCTGCATGAAGCTGGCTGGCGAAACGTAGCCATCATCAAGGTGTTCGCGAATTTCCGTGCTGACGCGGCGGCATGGCCGTGGTCCCCAGGTGAATCACTGCACACGGCATGGCAGACGTTTGTAAGCCATCGCCTGCAGGAACTGCGCGAGCAGGGGTATGACCCGATCGTCCGCGGCTTCGTCTGGCATCAGGGGATTGACGACGCGATCCATCCGACTTTGGCAGATGACTATTCCCAGAGTCTGACAGCACTGATCCATGACCTGCGCGAGCGGTATGCTGCTCCAGATGCTCCATTCATTCTGGCCCGCAGTGTCTTTTCTCGCATCGCTCAGCCGGGTCCGGATCCGCAGCGCACAAGCCGCATGGCCAGAGTCCGGGCGGCTCAGCTGCACGTCGCCAGCAGTGTTGCTCGCACGGCCTGGATCAATGTCGATGACCTGCCCAACGTGAATACGCACCACTTCACCGCTGCCGGACAACTGGTGCTGGGCCGCCGATTTGCGGAAGCATTTCTGAACTTCGTATCCCGTCCGATTCCCGTAGCACATCGGGGCATGCTGCGGCACGCCCCTGAGAACACGCTGCCGGCCTTTGCTGCCTGTCTGGACCTGGGCATGGGATTTGAGCTGGATATTCGCACCACCAGCGATGGGGAGCTGGTGATCATTCATGACGACAGCCTGGAGCGGACTACCAACGGAGGTGCACGTTCCATCCGTGAAATAACTCTGGAAGAACTCAGGACGCTGGATGCCGGCAGCTGGTTCGACGAATCCTATGCCGGCATTACTGTGCCAACACTCAGGGAAACACTGCAGCTGATTCGAGAGCGAAAACGCGGACGCACGCTGATCGCGCTGAACGTCAAGGACATCACTCCGGATGGCGAAGTGCAATTGGTGCGGCTGGTGGAAGAGTATCAGTTGCTCAGTGAGAGCTTTGCGTTTGATCAGAGCGACGAGTGCAGTACGCGGCTGCAGGAACTGAACCCATCCTTCCGCGTTGGCCGGAACGTGGGCCGAAGCGACATCGATCAGCGGCTGCAGCAGGACGCGCTCAACGTCTTCCTGCTCACCTCAACACCACAGCAAGGCGAGGTTGCTTGGCTGCACAGCCATGGCCGACAGGTTCTGTACAACTACGCCGGACCCAGGTCCCGGAGTGAATCAGCCTGGCAGCAGGCGTTTCTTGCAGGGATTGCGGGGCTGCTGACGGACTATCCCATTGAAAGTCAGCAGCTCTGGCGACGACTTTCGGCGATGGCCCATCTGCCGGTGCTGGACACAAGTGCCGTCTGGGTGGAGGAGCCGTTTGGCACGCCGGTGATTGATCGCGGGGCTGCCGGCGAATGGGATCATCTGGCCGTCGATAACCCGTTCGTGTTCAGCGACCAGACGGGACACTACTGCTTCTTCGAAGCGCAGGACGCTGCATTTGATGAGGGCGGCCGGGAGGCGTTCGGGATTGCGGTCTCACAGGATGGCATCCACTGGGAGAAGCAGGCAGGCAATCCCATTCTGAATACCGGTCCCGCAGACGCCTGGGACAGCGTCGTTGCCAAGCTCCCGGCAGCTGTCACTCACCACAACGGCTTGTACTATCTGTTCTATTCCGGGCGTGATCAGAACACGAAGCAGATTGGGCTGGCCACTGCACAACAAATCACCGGGCCATGGACAAAGAACGCCCGTAACCCGATCCTGAGTGCCCGTTCGGCGCACTGGGATAAAGTTCTGTCCACACACCCTGCTCCGCTGTTTCGCCACAACAACAGCTGGTACATGCTTTACCGAGGCATGCGGGAAAGATATCGAGATCAGGGCCTTGGTGTGGCCGTGAGCGACGATCTGCGCACCTGGACGCGCGTCGATGAAACCCCCGTTATCCCCGTGCACAATGAAATTGCATCGATCGCTGTCACCGCTACGCAAACCGGGTACCTTGGTATCTCGCAGCCCCTGGACCTGAGCCAACGCAGTTACTGGTTGTCACACGATCTGCAACGCTGGACGCAGGGACCGCCGGTGCAGTTCAAGGCGTCAGCTCAGGCCGAGACACTCTCCAATCCGTTCTTCTGCAACGGCGAATGGACGGTACTCTACGAACAGCAGGACCGCATTTATCGAGCCGTGTTGCGACCGGCACCAGCGGAATAATGCCGCTGCCATCCTCAGGCAGTGGACTGAACTTCCGCGGAGAACAACAGCGTGCATGTACCTGAATTCCGAACTCTGCCCCGGTGCGGTCCTGCTGCAGGCAACCTCCAGTGTGTCTGCAGCGATCGGCCCGCTGGCAACTGCTGCTTCAGGGGGCAAAACCCGCATTTCACAACTCTGAATTCCCCATGCCAGGCGAGAAAATCGGCAAACCTGCCAGTAAAAGGAACCGACGAACACCTGTTCATTCAGACTGCCTGCCATGGAAATTCCTGCAGCAGCCACGGCAGATCGCAGTCCCCGCCGGACCACAAT
>JALRDR010000306.1 GCA_023262145.1 Planctomycetaceae bacterium
CACTGGTGCCCCCCTGAATCCCCCCTGAATCCCCCAATCCCCGCAATTCTTCTGCAAATTACCGCCGCGTCCTGCCCCACTGTGGTAGATTTCCCCAGGGGATTCGTCCTGTTCTTTCTCAGCAAAGACTCTGCACCTGACGGTCCGTAAATCAATTGCTCAGGAAATACATCATGCGTGCAATGCGATCATGGTTCTCACGACTTTCACAATCACGCCGAAATTCCTTTCGCCGCCGGGAAGTCCATCGTTTGCAGGAACTGGAAGCACGTTGTCTGCTGGCTGGCAATATTGCGATTACTGACGACGGCGCCGCCCTGCGTATCTCAGGGGATTCCGACGCCAACGAGCTGGAGATCATTTCGGTGCCGACCGGGATCGTGGCGCGGGGCCTGAACGGAACTACCATTAACGGTGTCGACGAAGTGTTTCCGCTGAGCAATACGGCGACCGTGGATCGCTCCGTGCGAATTTTGCTGCGGGCTGGCGACGATCAGCTCACGATTCATGACTCCGTCAGCTTTGCCAGGGATGCCTTGATCCTTGGCGGTGCCGGGGCAGACTGGATCGCTGCCGCCGGGATCAGTACCGCCGGAGACCTGACCATTGCCGGAGGAGCCGGAGAAAACACCATTCTGCTCAACGGCATCACGGCGGCGCAGCAGGTCAACCTTCGTTCAGAAGGTGCAGCGCTGCTGGGCATTCAGAACAGCACCATTGCCGGCCCCCTGGTAGTGGCAACGAACGAAGGCAACGACCAGATCAGCATCAGCAACACCAGCGTCAGCAGGATTGCTTCCATCAGCACCGCCGCCGGCGATGACACATTGCTGATCGAAGAATCTCAACTGTCACGACTGATCTATAAGGCCGGACGCGGTAAGGATCTGGTGCAGATCAGCGAAACCGAAGTCACTCGCCGAACTGCCTTGTGGATGCTCAATGGCGACGACGCCACAGTCATTGGTGAGGGCAACAACTTTCCGGGACGGCTGATCCTCGGCGGGTTACTCGGTAATGACCAGCGTGAAATTGCCAGCTCCACAGTCACGGGACGCGTCCGCCAGTACGGCAGCCCGGCAGAGCAGGTGGATCCGGCACTGGTCGCGGAACGGCTCGATTCTGAAGCAACCGGACTTCGTCCTGCTCTGGAATCTGCCTTCAGTAAGCTGAAACCGGATCTGTCAGCAACGCTTTCGAGCAGTACCATCACCGAAGGGGAAGCCCCCGAGCTGACTGTGGTGCGAGCAGGCTCCACCAGTTCGCCGCTGACAGTCACACTCGCCGTGACTGACGATTCTCGCCGGAGCGAACTGCCCGCAACGATTGAGATTCCTGCCGGGCAATCAGCCGCAGTACTCAGCATCAGCGTAACGAACGATCATCTGTTTCAGGAAAATCACGACCTCACGATAGCGGTCTCCGCCGGTGGCTACGATTCTTCTGAGGCGGTACTGACAGTCCAGAACGACGACTCCCGCAGCCTGTCCCTGACTTCGGCTGCGGCAACGATTGCCGAGAACAACAGCGACGGGCTCACGCTCACCGTAGCACGTAACGACGAAGATCTCTCCGCCGCTGTAACGGTCAGCCTCTCGGCCGACTCGAATTCAGTGACCATTCCGGCGACCGTTGAAATTCCGGCCGGGCAGAGCAGTACTGAAGTGACACTGGTGCCGGTCGACAATCAGACGGCTGACAGCGACCGCACTGTTCAGGTCCTCGCGGAAGCAGCTGATTACGTCAGTTCCAGCGTGGATATCGTTGTCAGCAACGATGAATCAGCGGCGGTCTTTATTTCACCATCGACGTTTCGGCTGATAGAGCTCGTCCCCACCCCACAAGTGTTTACGGTCTCACGCAATACCGCCGACACAAGTGCGGATCTGACCGTATCACTCGCGGCGAATTCCGATCGCATCACGATTCCTGCGTCTGTTGTGATTCCAGCCGGTTCGGACAGCATTCAATTCACAGTGACTGCAAATAACAACGACCTCAACGATGGCAACATACTGATCACCCTCACAGCAACGGCTGCCGGCCTTGCCGATGGTACCGCAGAAATTGACTTCATTGACGACGACTATGAACTCACGCTGATTCCGGATGCAGCAACAACGCTGCAGACTTCCGGGGTTGTGCTCACGAAGCAGTCTGATCTGGTGCTGACCGGCACCACGGCCCCCAATGCTCTGGTGATGACGAATCTTGATGGCGACGGACTGTTCGACGATGTCTCCACCACCGCTGATGCAGACGGAAACTTCACCATTACCATTCCACTGACGCACACCAGCCAGAACAACGGACAGAATTTTATCGCGATGATGTCCGGCTTTGGTGCAACGAACAGTGCTTCTCTCACTGCACATTACGCAACGGGAACGGTGATGCAGTTCCAGACCGCACTCGGCAACATCGATGTCGAGATGCTGGACGCTGACACCCCCAATACATTGGCCAATTTCCTCAGCTATCAGCAGTCCGGAGCCTGGGACAATCTGATTGTGCACCGCAGCCAGTCGAATTTTGTGATTCAGGCCGGGGGCTACACGGTTGAGAACGGACTGGTCGAACGAGTCGGCACCAGCCCACCGATCAACAGCGAAGCCAATGCCGCCAATTCCAATGTGCGCGGCACACTGGCAATGGCTCTTCTTGGAGGCGATGTCAACAGCGGCACCAGCCAGTGGTACTTCAACGTCGCTGACAACACATTTCTTGATGCGCAGGGGTTCACAGTCTTTGGTCGTGTCATCGGAACAGGTATGGATGTCGTTGACAGCATCAACGACCTGACCATCTACAGTCTGTTTGACATGTACCAGAACAGTGCCCTGGGAACCGTTCCGCTGCAGCAGGCACCACCTGCAGGTGATGCACTCACCGGTACACTGGAGACACTGTCCGGCAGCGTTACGGTCATTGGCACAGACACGGCATTTCTGAGTGAACTGGCGGTTGATCAGATCATTAAGATCAATGGTTCTTACTATCAGATTCAGCAGATTGTTTCCGACACCGAACTACAGATCACAACAACACCACTTACCGGCAACAGCGGTCTGACCGGCTATCGAAATGTCACACCGAACGATTTCGACTTTGTGATCTTCGACGTCATCGAAGAACTGCTGGCTGACTGACAAAGGCGTCCTGCAGCCATCTCAGACAACCGTTGACAGAGGAGCTCTGCTCCTCTGTGTCAAGGGGGCTGCGTCTGATCCCGCAAAGCACTTCGATAAGAATTGACCACCGGGTTCAATGCCTGAAATCCTCAGGAATCCGGTCAGCATCACCGAATGCGGAATGCCTTGTGTCTGTACCTGGAGGCCAGCTTACAAAATCCGGAGGATTCTCAGCCAGCGGGCCATATCTGGCAGCAAGCTGACATTCAGGCCGACCTCCACTCCCGGGGATCCCTGGATCCTGGCAGTCATGCCCTGTCGGCTGAGACAAAGTGCTTTGCCGGCCCGGCCTCGGCACTCACTGCTGACTACTGACAGTTGCAGAAAACGATTAGACTGCGACATTCGAACGCCTGCCTTTTGCTCACCATTGTGCACCACACCGATTCCGCAAACCGTGGCTGCAGTCATCCTGGAAGGATCATCTCATGTCTCCATTCCGTTCTCTGGTCGTTCTGTTTCTCGCCTGCACGCCAGTCCTGCAGGCTGCGGACCCCGTTCTGCACACAGGCGACAGACTTGCCATCGTTGGCGACTCCATCACCGAGCAGAAGCTGTACAGCAAGTTCATTGAAACCTACCTGCAGGCGTGCCATCCGGATCTGCAGATTCAGTGCTTTCAGTTTGGCTGGGGCGGAGAACGTGCACCGGGATTTGCCGGCCGCATGGAAAATGACCTGTTGCCATGGAAACCCAGTGTCGTCACCACCTGCTATGGCATGAACGACGGCTCTTATCGAGCCTACGATGAAAACATCGGCAAGGCATACGAACAGGGCATGCGAGCCATCATTGATCGCCTGAAACAGGACAAGGTCACCGTTGTCGTCGGAGGCCCGGGCGTGGTCGACAGCATCACCTGGAACCGCGGCAACCCTGACTTTGATCAGGTCTACAACGCCAATCTCAAACAACTCGGCAGCATTGCTCAGGGACTGGCTGAAGAAAACAGCTTTCCGCACGCCGACGTATTCGCTGCCATGATGTCTTCCATGACCGCTGCAAAGAAGGATCTGGGCGATGAATACCATGTTGCCGGAGGAGATGGTGTTCATCCCAGTGCCAATGGTCAGCTGGTCATGGCCTATGCGTTTCTCAAAGCTCTGGGCGTGGATGGTCAGATCGGAACAATTCAGTTGAATGCAGCAACCGGGAAGGCAACAGCCTCAGCCGGCCACAAGGTCATCTCAGCGTCAGATTCCCTGATCCGCCTCGAAAGCAGCCGCTACCCCTTCTGCTTTGAAGGCAACGACAGTGACCCCAATGGAACACTGAGTATCCTGCCGTACGTTCCGTTCAATCAGGATCTGAATCGATTCACTCTGCAGGTGACCGATCTCACCGCGGCCAGTGCCGAGGTCCGGTTTGGCGAACAATCTCGCACGTTCACCCGTGATGAGCTGCAGGCTGGAATCAATCTGGCCGCGGAGTTTCCGCAGAATCCATTCAGCCAGCCATTCCAGAAGGTGCTGAATGAAGTCGGACGCAAACAGGGTTTCGAAACGATGATCATCAAAAGCATCATCACAAACTTCCGCAACCTTGGTGGCGAATTTGCCGAAGACCAGGAACTGCAGCAGGCAGTCTCAACGATTCGCAGCAGACTGCTGGCAAGAAATGCTGCAGATCACCAGCAGATCCGGGCGGCAGTGCAGCCGGTCACCTATGAGATCCGAGTGTCACCGAAAAACTGAAGGCACAGCCGGATGCAATACCGGACGAAGGAATGCAGAGGCCAATCGGCTGCCGTTCTCATACGGATTCCTGCTGCTGTTTCAGCAGACACCACCCTCCGCTCCGGTAGGCTCCGCAGCCCGACATTCCCCCTGCCCCCGACATCGCAGTCACTGCGGAAACGCCGCTGGTGAATGAAACACGGTCCGGAACACTGCTGCTGTGACTGAACCAGGATTCCTCCTTCAGCATTCGCCGCACAGACACCAGCAGCAGGCATCTGTGGCAAAACACTGGCCGATTGCTGCTGCTCGATTCTGTCAGCCGGCATTTTCACATCCCCCCCCCGATGCAATGGGGGCAGTGCCATCGGATCGTTGCTGAACTGCATCGATCCACCATCCGAAATCCTTCAGCTCAACGGTTGCTCAACCGTTTTCAACGGCCACAGCAGAAAGTCGCAACTGGCAGCACCGCAGTGGTTGCTTCATCGCAGCAAAACGGCCTTCAATGCCGCAGGACACGATGCAGCATTTCCGCAGGCACGATGATGCAATGGACAGTCCACAGGAACACCTGTCTGCAGCAGATCAGCAGTTCCAGCGCAGGCGGCAACCTCGGACAGACCGGTTTGCGTCGCGGCATCGATCAGCGACTGCGGTCGGAGCCATCGCCGCCATCGTTTCCGTCCACAGCGCTATCTGCGGCGGTGATTGAATACAACTGAGAAGCGGTCCTGATCAGCA
>JALRDR010000463.1 GCA_023262145.1 Planctomycetaceae bacterium
GGAAGCCCGGTTTCCAGCACAGTTGCACGACCTGCATGCGGCCATTCGCTTTTGTCGTGACCATGCTGCGGAGTACGGGTTTGATGCTGATCGGTTTGTACTTGCGGGCGCTTCAGCGGGCGGTCATCTGGCGGCTCTGACGGGTGTCACCAGCGACGTGGAGGAACTGCTGGGGCCGTCAGGAAGTTCCCCGCAAACAAGTTCCCGCGTGCAGGCAATAGTCTCATTCTACGGTGCCTCCAACCTGCAGTCGATTCTGTCGCAGTCCACGCCGCACGGTCTGAGTGTTCGAGTTCCAGCGTTGCAGCTGTTGTTAGGTGGGCAGCCCGATGAGCGTCCACAGCAGGCACGGCTGGCCAGCCCGGTCGCTCATGTGGATCAGGAGGATCCTCCGTTGTGGCTCATTCACGGCGACGCAGATCCGCAGATGCCGGCAGAGCAATCGCAGGAACTTGCTGAGGTTTACCGGAAGCACGGACTGGCGGTGCAGCTGGAGATGCTCCCTGGATCTGTGCATGGCGGTGGTGAATTCTACGCCCCAAAGCGGATGCAGAGAATCGCACAACAGGTGCAGGCTGCTCTGAGCACCACGCGGGTCCGGACTGCCAACGAGAAGTGACCGGCAGCGCATCAGGCTTCCGACAAGGGTTCCGTTGTCCGACGTTGCGTCTTGCTGGCACAAGACCGCCCCAAATGACTACACTTCGTCGGCTCAGAATGCGGGTTTCTGAATGTCTGCTCAACAACGCCCCACGCGGTGAGTTTCAGCGGCCATCAGTGAGCCTGCGGTGATTTTTGCGTTGCCCAGCGCACAGGCCTGTTCACTGGCGTGTGCAATGGCCTGCCTGCTAAGCAGTGGGCGGCGGAAGCCAGCAATCGCGGCAGTCCCTGACCTGGCAGCGGCCATAAGCTGTGTCAGTTTCGGGCGAAATCTCTGCGCGTCAGTTATTGCAGTATTTGGTTACTCCCTCAAGGAAATACGAGATGGCGAACTATTCCACCCGCCGGATGGTGATGAGCGTTGTGGCACTGTCGTTGTTGCCCGGAATTCTCAGCGGCCGGCTTCAGGCAGAGGAGAAGCCCATTCGTGCGCTCCTGATTCTGGGCGGCTGCTGCCATGATTACGCTGTGCAGCAAAAGTTGCTCACGGAGGGGATTTCAAAGCGAGCCAACGTGGAATGGACAGTCAGCTATGACCCGGACACAGGCACGAATCATCTGAATCCCTGGTACGGCAAGGAAGACTGGGCCGAGGGTTTTGATGTCATTGTGCACGATGAGTGTTCGTCCAACGTGAAGGATATTGAAACCGTGAATCGGGTTCTGAAGCCTCATCGGGACGGACTTCCGGCGGTCGTTCTGCACTGTGGAATGCACAGTTACCGCACCGAAGGTTATCCGCAGACCACACCATGGTTTGATTTCACAGGTCTGGCCAGTACGGGACACGGACCCAAGGAGCCGATTGACATCACGTATCTGAGTGAAGAGAACCCCATCACAAAGGGGCTGAAGAACTGGCGAACAGAAAACGAAGAGCTGTACAACAACTCGTCGGGGCGTCTGCTGGAAACGGCTGAACCGCTGGCCACCGGCTTCCAGAAATGGACTGCGAAAAACGGCAAGGAAAACGAAGCGGAGGCCGTAGTGGTGTGGACGAATCGCTACAACGGGGCTACTCGGGTCTTTGCGACAACACTGGGACACCACAACGTGACCGTTGGCGACGATCGTTATCTGGATCTGGTCACACGCGGTCTGCTCTGGTCAGTCGGTCGTCTGGATGATGCGTCGGCCAAAGCTGACGCGAAGTAGTAGTCTGGTTTTTGAGTGTTGGTGACTGGCAGGGAAGTGTGATTCCCGAATGTTCGGTGTCACCACAGATTTTTTTCAGCGGCAAGGCTCAATGCTGCGGTCCGCGTTCTCTCAGGAAGTAAGCACGAAATGTCTTCAGAACAACTCACCCTCAAAGGAAACATCAACCACTCCGTGGTGTTCTGGTGTTTCAATATTGCCGGCGAATGCTGGGATATGGAAAAGACCTGTGAAGTCGCCAGAAGCCTTGGCTGCAAGTCCATAGAAATCAGCGAGCCGGAAGACTGGCCTACGTTGAAGAAGCACGGTTTGATCTGTGCTTTGGCACCAAATGGCATGCCCGGAGCGCCGTTTGTCAAGGGGTTGAACAATCGGGCCTATCACGATGAAGTCAAGGCAGCCACGCGTCGAATGATCGATGCCTGTGCCGAGTACGGATTTCCGAATGTGATCGCCTTCACGGGATACAAATGGAAGGACGCGGAAGATCCGAACAGTGGAGAAATCAGTCTCGAGGAGGGCGCAGACAACTGTGTCGAAGCGCTCCGAGAGCTGGCGACATACGCAGAAGAAAAGGGAGTCACGATCTGTCTGGAGCACCTGAATACTCGCGATGACACTCATCCCATGAAGGGGCATCCGGGGTATCAGGGCGACGACATCGACTATGTTGCCGGGATTGTTCGACGAGTGGGATCACCGCGCGTGAAGCTGTTGTTTGATATTTATCACGTGCAGCTCATGAATGGTGACGTAATGCGTCGGCTGGAACAGAACATCGACGTGATTGGTCACGTACATACCGCCGGCAACCCGGGGCGTTGTGAACTGGACGAGAATCAGGAGATCAACTTCCCGCCGATTCTGCGGAAGCTTGTTGAACTTGGCTACACGGGCTATGTGGGCCACGAGTTCATCCCGACTCGCGATCCCCTCGAAGGCCTGCGTCAGGCTGTTGAGTTGTGTGACGTCTGAGGGAGCGACATCAGAACAGGAATTCCGTAACAGGACGGTCCCCTCCGAAATGTCTGCGGATGCTCAGATCCGTCGGGTGGCAATCACCCGGCGGATTTTTTTGAAGACCAGTGCAGGCTCTGTGCGCTCTTTTCGAAACCCGTCAGAGTCCGTGTGCGGATTGATGATTTGTTCCGTGATCTTCGTTGGCAGGAAGCAAAGCAGTGCTGCAGTCGTGTTTCACCCTGTGTCTGCTCGTGTTCAGCGTTACAGCAGCGGTCGACGAACTGCCGAAGGAAGCCCGTCCGATCGTGCAGCGGTTTGAGCGGCAGCGTGAAGCAGCCGTCAGAAAAGCAGAGCAGAGTCAGCAGGACTGGCGTGATCAACTGCTGGAGATGCTGGGGCAGGAGCAGCGTCGTCTGGCTGTGAATGATGGTCTGGATGAAGCGATTGTTGTCCGCGACCTGATTCGAGACCTCGAAGCGCAGCCTCCCGCTGCGGTCTCTGCAGTGATTGCCGAACTGGACTTTGCGATGTTGCCGCGCGCGGTGCAGTCCATCCTGCTCCGCCAGTCACCTCCCGCGGCGCTGGAACAGCAATTACAGCGGTTGCTCAGTGAGGAGATTGAGGTTACGGAGCAGGGCCTGCTCGAGTTGCAGAGAAGATACGCGGAGTCGGATCAGCTGGATGAAGCCGTCGCGGTGCGAGACTGGATTCGCAGCAACCTGCACGATCCTGTCCAGCTGCCTGCTGTTGACAGGCAGGCGGCGGCAGAGATGACGCCTGCTGAGATGCAGCGTGAGCTGGCGCGACTGCGATTTCGCAATGAGGATTTTGTTGCTGGTGAGGATGATCTGACTGAGCTGCAACGCAGGCTGACGCAGGTCAATTCGGAAAATCTGCAACGACTGGACAGGTTTCTGGTGACAATGACTGCGGGCACAGTGCGTGAGCTGCAGCGTCTGCAGACAAGTCTGACGCGTGGCGGGAAGATAGACGCTGCGGTCAGCATCCGTGATTTTGTGAAGACGCTCGAAGGTGAACAATCGGGGACGCGGCGGTTAAGTCAGCTGGAAGGGGTACAGGGACTGGAACCTGCGGCCGCAGCGATCGTGAAGCAGGCGGTTCAGATTGGTCGAGCCGCGCGGGAGCAACAGCAGCAGGTTGCTCGCGAACTGGGGCAGCAGTTGCGGGAACCTTTGGTCGCAAAGTGTGGCAAGTTGTTGCTTACCGAAGATCTGGAAGAAAGCCGCCGAGCGTTAGCCCAGTTGTTTGCGATGGACGGCAAGTCGTTTCCTTACGGCTGGTCCGGGCATTATCGGGAGCCGTTGCGAGTGAGTGCCGAACTCCAGTTGGTTCTGGATCAGTTCACAGAGACGGAGGTGCCACGGATTGCCGCGGTGGATCAGGAGCTGCGACCGCATCGCGAGACGCTCACTGTCCAGCTGCGAACTGCTCTGAAACAGCCGCTGGCTGCTGAGGAAGTGATAGCGATTGGGCGAATGATTGATTTTCTCGAGAACCCGGCGAATGACGGGCTGCGGGGAATGCTGCTGATGACTCCGGAGGGTGGGCTGACGGCGGAGTGTCTGCAGGCTGTCGAAGATCTGCAGCGGCTGGTGCACGCTCGATTTGCAGAGTTAAGAGAGGAGCATCGGAAGCGATGGCGGAATCAGCGCGAAGCAATTTTGAAAATCCTGCAACAGCAGTCATCCGACGAAGAGTGGGAGTCGGCATTCAGCAGCCAGGAAATTCTGCTCAGGGTGCCGCACCTGCTGTCTCCGGTTCCGGTGAAACAGGGGGTGTGGGATGCCAGTGTGCTGGACGTGCAGGACGGTTGTTACCTGCTGCGTGATCTGCATGGCCGGGAAGTGTGGGTCGTGCGAGCGAAGTTCCAGATTGGTGGGGAGGAGCCGGTCGCATCCGATTCACCAGGGATCACTCAGCCCGGTCAGCCGGTAACTGCATCCACGCGTCTGAACGCTGGGCAGCTGGTGCTGGCAAAGCGGGGATTTGAGTGGCAGCCCATGCGTGTGCTCCAGTTGGGCCCGAATACGGTACGCGTGATTTCATTGGATAGTTCTGCGCGAGAACAGGTGTTTGACCGAGGAGATCTGCGAGTGATTCTTGCTGCATCGCAGCGCGTCGAGTAGGGTGGACTGCCGCACCGGGGTATCGTCAGCAAACGATCGGCGGTATCCTGCAGCGATGGGCAAATTCCCTCCAGATGTCTGTTCGAGGCGTGTTTGTGGAATTCTGGTTGCAGACGGCAGCGAGCCGCATACTGGAAAGGTCAACGCGATGCTGACTTTACGGCCGAATCCGAACGGTGCTGATTCACCACTGCTGCGTCGCCGCGGATTTCTGCAGGCGGGTTTCTGTGGTGTGGGTGGTTTTTCGCTGGCACAGTTGCTCCGGCTGAAATCTGCTGTGGCTGACAGCGGCAGACATGTGCGCACCCGGTCCATTATTCTGCTCAACTGCCAGGGCGGAGCGACTCAGTTTGAGACGTTCGATCCCAAAATGTCGGCTCCGGCTGAGATACGCAGTATCACTGGCGAAGTGAGCACCAGTCTGCCGGGGGTGACGTTTGGCGGCAGCCTTCCCGGGATTGCTCAGTGTGCCCACCAGATGGCTGTCGTACGCAGTTATCGTCATGGTATCTCGTCTCACGGACCGGCGGCAATGCACGTGATGGCTGGGGGCAATGCCACGGGTGCAATGATGGGGGCATTGTATTCGCGAGTTGCCGGGCTGACGAATCCTGTGACTGGCCTGCCACGCAACATTGTGGTGACATCGCAGTGCATTGATCAGGAACACGGCAAGCTGTATCGCAACACGGATCGTGTTTCCCAGAACGGAACGCTGCCGCCAGCATATCGTCCCTTTGACCCGAGTGCTGGTGGAGAGATTCTTGAGAACATGACGCTGCAGCTGGCAGCTGACCGAATGCAGGATCGGCGAGGGCTGCTGCAGAGTCTGGACGGCCTGCGTCGACGAGTGGACAGCAGCGGACTGCTTCAGGCATCTGATCAGTTTCAGCAGCAGGCATTTGACGTGCTTGCTCGGGGTGTTTCCGATGCGTTTGATCTGCGTGCAGAATCACCGGAAACGCTGGCCGCATATGACACCTCAGACTGCGGGCCGACTGCGGGCGTCCAACGTCGCAATTCCTACGCCGCTCAGTTCTCCCCGACAGCGTTGGGACATCAGTTACTGCTGGCACGGCGACTGTGTGAAGCGGGATGCGGGTTTGTCACGGTGACCTGTCCTGGCTGGGACATGCACGGCGGAGGCAAGGAATTTCGTATGGACGATGGCATTGCCACGCTTACTCCGGCGCTCGACCGGGCTGTCAGTGCTCTGATCAGGGATATTCAGCAACGTGGGCTCAGCGATGAAATTCTGCTCATGATCACCGGAGAATTTGGTCGCACGCCACGAATCAATGCGAATGGTGGGCGTGATCACTGGGGCAATCTTTGTCCACTGGTGTTTGTGGGTGGTGGCCTGAAGATGGGGCAGGTAATCGGCGAATCGGATCGAATCGGGGGAGAACCTGCGACGACTCCGATCAGCAGCAGCAATGTGCTGGCCACAGTGATGCATTCGCTGTTTGACATCCCGGAATTACGGCTGGTGACCGGAATTCCAAAG
>JALRDR010000488.1 GCA_023262145.1 Planctomycetaceae bacterium
ATAGTAAAATTAAATTATCTGATTATTATATTATAGCAAATGACGTTCAGTTTAGCAGATATTATTAATATAAGCAAGGAATTGAGATTACAGAAGATTCGTGAAGATATCCGGAAACGGAGGATTGTTCACGGGTTTCGCATCCGAAACGACTGCGGTCGACCAGTGCATGTCCAGAAATGAAGGCACACTCAGCGACAGCAGCAGCATCATCTGCACAACCAACGAACGTCGATGAACAAACTGATCAATGACCATCCCGGATACAATCGATACAGCCATCGTTGACGCCATCGTGTAACGCCCGGGCCCCATGAACCACGCAAACCCGGGAAGCCTGCCGGTCAGCGGCAGAAAACAGCCAGTCGCATAGGCGACAGCCAGCGTTCCCACGAGGAACCAGAATCTCCATGACCGATTCCGTAACCGATGTCGCATGCGGTAGCGGAACAACATCAGACATAATCCCAGCGGAATCAGCCCCGGATAGAAATGAGCTTCCACGGCATTGGTTGGCGCATCGACCAGCGAGGTCAGCCGTTGTACTGCTGCGGTGGTGAGCAGTTCAGGGGTGTGCCAGTAGGACCAGCCCGCAAGCAGCTGTGTCAGATAAAATGGTGGCAAATGCCCGTAGCCGACCTTGAAGACAGTCGAAGTGCCGTCACGCTGGCTGACCCGCTGCAGTTCCAGCGTCGGCAGCAACTGGATCGCAGCTGTCAGTAACCCGCAGGCAATCGCCAGCGGGACAAGTATGGCAACACGACGCTGGTTCACACTCCCGGAGCCAGCCACTACCGCTCGAATTGCCAGCAGCAGGCACGTCAGCTGAGTAATAAAGGCGAGTGCAAAATGCCCGGCCAGCAGGTGCACAGCAAATCCTGCGACGCAGACCGCGAAGCGGATGAACGATGGCTGTTGCAACAGACGCTGCGTCTGCCACAGACAAAACGGGAACCAGACACCACCGATAATGGACCATTCCAGGGAGGCACGAGCTGGAAACCAGCTGTAGACAAAGACCAGTGCAGCAAACAGCGAGGCAGTATTGTGCAGCCCTTCACTTCTGGCAAATCTCCACGCAAGGATCCCGGCCAGCCAGTAGTGCACCAGAAACGAAATGTGGTACGCCTGGTGAGCATCCAGAACATACAGCAGTGCCGTTGCAGGGTAGAAAATACCGCCCTGACTCTCCGCCAGCAGCGGATAGCCCAGCGCCGTGCGATCGTGCCACAGTGGGATTCTCCCCGCAGCAATCTCCTCACACATGAACTGCTTCTGCGGCAGGAAATACGGATAAGTGTCGCCGCCAACCAGCCCCGCCCCCTGGATCAACGACGACCAGCAGCAGATAACGCATGTGAGACTGAACAGGGCTGCAAGCAGCCATTCCCTCCAGCGAACATCCATCCTGGTCTCCGTTGAATCAGAGACAAAAAGCCCGCTTCGCAGCGATCATGTAACGTCGGCATCAAAGACACGAACCTGTGCCCAGGAATCGCGATTTGATTCGATGAAGGCCAGGTGATCAGGAGCCGTCTGGTAGATGTCATGCGATTCGCGCGAATCAAAGACCACGTTCAGACAGACGTGAAAACCTTTGTCGTTCACCGGACGGTCATACTCTGCTGCCAGAGTACCTGCAAAGAAGGAAACAACACCCGGGTGATTCTTCAGATAGCGATGACACTCACTCACAAGGTGACTGATATTGGCTGCATCACCATCTTTCAGAGTGAAAAACACAAGGTGCGACAGACAGGATTGGGACATCGTTGAAATTCCAGACAGAACAAATTGACAGATGAAAAGGAGCAGAACAGTACCGACCGGAGCAGATTGAGGAACATCCGCCAGCCCGAGGGTCACGGCGAACGCTGAACTTCTTCGTCCTCTCGGCGATTGTTCTCAAACAAATCATTCTGCACCGGAATCAGACACCCCAGAATTGATCGCAGCACCTCTGATGGTGAACCGTTTGCATCCACATGATGAATTATCGAACTGTCGTACTGGTTGAGCACCGGTGCGGTCACCTCGTGATAAATCCGAAACCGGTTGCGAATCACATCTTCATTCGCATCGTCGATTCGATTCTCCCGGATCGCTCTGCGGCGAATACGATGAATCATGTCTTCTTCGTCCGAACACCGCAGGTAGATCACCTTGCGAATATCCAGATACTCCTCCACCATCTGCACCTGCTGGACATTGCGTGGCATCCCATCAAGGATCAGCAGATCCTCTCGGGGCTTGAATCTGGAAAGCGATACGTATGCCTCAACGGCCTTCCGCCAGATCTTGATCGTCAAGTTGTCAGGTACCAGTTCGCCGCGCGAAATATGCTTGTAAACTTCCTTGCCGTCGGCGGAACCGATGTCAATTGAACGAAAGACATCACCAACAGACAAATGAAAGAACCCAGGAATATTCGCGAGGATGCCCCCTTGTGTTCCTTTGCCAACTCCCGGAGGCCCGAACAGCGGCACACATACAAATCGTCGTTGCATTGGATTCTTCCCGCGAGAACGGTGGTTGGAAGCCATCAGCCTGCCCTGACATGCAGACCGCCGCAGAACATCACACCATCTGCTCGCGAATGCTGCAAGTGGCTGCGAGCTCGGGGATTATGGCACGTTCCCGACATCTGAGCCAGAGGAAGAACTGGAACGAATTCACGCTATCTGCTCTTCTCATCGTCGCAAACGATTACACACGCAGGATTCCTATGACCGGAAACCATACTCAGATTCCGCCGCACGGCTGATTATCCCTTGTCGTCGTTGCAGCCCCCCTGCCCACCCGCCTCCAGCTCAGCAGAACGGCTTCCCGTCTTCAGATACTCTGCCCGCTGAGCCGCATAGGTGGCGGAATCAACGGGGATTTCCACGTCGCTTCCGACCCTGCCCGCATCAAACAGCTTCCGCAGAAAAGGCACACACCAGCCACAACCCGTCCCGGCACCGCCACACTGGCTGACTTCGCTGGGCACCCGAGGCTGATGAATGCGAATCCAGTTGGTCACTTTCCGTCGCGTTACATGAAAACAAAAACAGAGCTTTTCGTCCGGTTCCATTGGTCGCTTTCAGCAGTGGGTCTGGTTCAGCCTCATCCTTTGAACCAGTCGAACTTTGCAGGTAATCTGGTGGCTGTGCCGAGTCCCAATGCGGACATTCTGGCATTCATTGATCACTGCACGCAAGGCCATCCGCAAATGTGATCGCCTCTCATGGAGTCTCCTTATGCTGCCAGCAATGCGGATTCTTTCTGTCCAGTTCCTGCTGACTTGCCTGCTCAACTGTGCCTTCGCTCAGTCAGTCCCGCCCGCAGCGTTCTTTCCTTTCACAACTCCCTCCGGCACTGTCATTGCCGCAGGTGGCGGGGCTGTCCCTGAAGAAATCTTCGCGCTCATCACGCAGCAAATCAGCGCCGAGGCACCTCTGCTGATCCTGCCGGATGCCGCTGAGGATCCTGTCGCCGCGTCCGCCGCTGCCGAAGAGCTACTCCGGGCTGCGGGCATCGAACATCTGTTCGGCAGAAAGGAATCGCTCTCACCACAGCTACGTCAACAGATCCTGCAGCAGACGCTGACCGTCGGCGCGGTCTGGATCTGCGGTGGACAGCAAAGTCGGCTGGCTGAAGTCTGGAAGGACAGCGAACTTCCCGCTCGATTACGTGACGTAATCCGCCGCGGCGGAGTGGTC
>JALRDR010000532.1 GCA_023262145.1 Planctomycetaceae bacterium
GGGGTGATGAGTGTTCGCAGATCGCCCCGATCGAGGCTGTTGACCGCCGGGTTGTAATCAGCCGTGACCACAAAGGACTTCGCTCGCTTCCACGCGACGCGAAGTTTCTTCAGATCGTCGGTGCGGATTCGTTTGTGGCGACGAATGGACAGAATTCGTTGAACGCTGCGAGCACCGATGCCGGGGATACGAAGCAGTTGCTCTTTCGTGGCGGTGTTGACGTCAATCGGAAAGTACTCCCGCTGTTGCAGCGCCCAGGCCAGCTTGGGATCAATCTCCAGGTCCAGGTTGTGGTCTTCGCGGACGACGATTTCATCGACACTGAAGCCGTAGAACCGCAGCAGCCAGTCGGCCTGATACAGCCGGTGTTCCCGGATCAACGGGGGGCTTTTCCCGGGAAGCAGTGCGTCGGCGTGAGGAATGGGGCTGTAGGCAGAGTAATACACGCGGCGCAGATTCTGGCCCGTGTAGAGTTCACTGGCTGTCTGCAGAATCTCAGTGTCGGGCGTCGGAGTGGCTCCGACGATCATCTGTGTGCTCTGACCAGCGGGAGCAAACCTCGGTGGGCGTCTGCGTTGCCTGCGTTCGTTCTTGTTTTCGTCGATCTTTTCCTTGATTCCGGCCATGGCACTGACGATCTCTGGCTTTTTTTTCTCCGGCGCCAGTTGTTGCAGATCCATTTCTGTGGGCAGTTCGATATTGACGCTCAGACGATCCGCCCATAGCCCGGCTTCTGTGATCAGTTCCTCCGCTGCACCGGGGATCGTCTTCAGGTGAATGTAGCCACCGAAACGATGCTCTGTGCGGAGCGTTTTTGCGACCAGCGTCAGCTGCTCCATCGTGTAGTCGGAGTTCTGAATGATGCCGCTGCTCAGGAACAGGCCCTCGATGTAGTTCCGTTTGTAGAAGTCAATGGTCAAATTCACGATCTCATCGACCGTGAAACGAGCTCGAGGAGTTTCACTGGTGACGCGATTGACGCAGTACTGACAGTCGTAGATGCAGTAGTTGGTCAGCAGGATCTTCAGCAGGGAGACGCAGCGGCCGTCGGGCGTATAGCTGTGACAGATGCCCATCCCTTCAGTCGTGCCCAGCCGGCTGCCCTTGCGAGTGGAACCGGCGCCGCTGCTGGCACAGGACGCATCGTACTTTGCAGCGTCAGCGAGGATGCTGAGTTTCGTTTCCAGCGTCTGGTGTCGTTCCATGGCCTGCTACTCGTTCCATCGGATTCGTCGCCTGCGGGAACCGGCTCGCAGTCCACTCGCAGACAGCCGGTTTTGCTGACCTGTGTTGTATAACGAAACTGCCAGTGTGCAACAGAGCACCTGGTCGAGGAGTTTTTTGCATGATCGTTGCCGCAGGGGCTGAAGAGAGCCTGCGGAGCGTTCTGAACGATCTGGTGGATTTCGACCGGTTGAGTGGTGTGCGAATCGTGCGGCGCCTGCAAAGCAGGACTCAGACGTCGACGAACTGCGGCTCAGCAGTTCACAACAAGAGCACACCCATTCTGTTCATCTCCGGGGTCTGACAGGGTTCAGGGCACGCACGGCATATGCGGAATTGCAGACAGTTCTCAGGTGGCTGGCGGGTTTCACTGCCGGCGGTTCATCGCCCATACCGGAGCACCACTCAGCCGGCAGAGGGTTCCTGATCGAGCGTGTCTTCCGGCGCGGATCGTGGAGGAAAGGACCGTGCTCCGGGAATGACAGTTAATCTCATTGAGAGAGATGGTGTATTGAAGATTGAGGGATTGTTTCTGCGTTTGAGATTTGTGGCGACAGCGGGCGAGTATTGCAGCCCGGAGCGTGCCGGGCGTCTGACCACCAAAGCTGCCTTGAGGTCCACATCTGGCAGAGCCCGTAAACTGCGATCTCCCTGTGAAGAATCACAAAGCTGGCAGGCTCGGACCATATGCCAGTCACCTGCTCACAGAATGATTGTCAGCCTGACGAAGAATCCGAAACGGATATGCCTGTTGCAGCGAAGGCTGCCTTGCGGT
>JALRDR010000590.1 GCA_023262145.1 Planctomycetaceae bacterium
GCGGGAATGGATCTGTTCGATCAGCAGCTGTCCACAGCGGGGAATAACGGACCAGCTGGCCTGCAGTTCCAGCAATGGTCGCACCGCTCGCATTTCCGGACCGTCAAAAACTCCATCATCGGCCTGCTCCAGTTTCCGACGCACCGCCTCTGCCAGCTCACTGGACAGAGGCATGCGGCCGCCCATCCATCTGGGTACGCGGGCATTCCGTGAACTCTTCGCACGACGTACCCAGACCGTCAGATCATGGATATGCACCAGCTCAACAGCGCGACCGGCAAACAAAAACCGATCGCCCGGTGCAATTCTGCCAAGGAATGACTCTTCAATCGTGCCCAGCTTCGGGCCATTCAGAAACTGCACCGTCAGTGCCGCATCACTGGTAATGGTCCCGATGGACATCCGATGCTGGCGTGCCGCACGGGGCGATGCAATGCGATATCGTCCATCTTCCACTTTCAGACGATGGTAATCAGGATAGGCCTGCAGGGCTTCGCCGCCGTGCGCAGTGAAGTCCAGAGCCCATTGCCAGTCTTCCGGGGACAGGCTGGCAAAACTGGCCGTGGTGAGTACTTCGCGATAGAGATCGTCCGCATCAAACCCATCCCCGACACCGATTGTCACCAGATGCTGACAGAGCACATCGATGGGGCAGGCGTGCGGCTCGCGACCTTCCAGTTGCCCCCGAGCGATCGCATCTCGGGCCGCTGCAGCTTCGACCAGTTCCAACGCGTGCGTGGGCACGCAGGTGACCCGACTGGTCGCTCCGGGCTGATGTCCACTGCGACCGGCTCGCTGCAGCAATCGTGCAACACCGCGTGGGGAACCGATCTGCAGCACCCGGTCCACCGGGCTGAAGTCAACACCAAGATCCAGACTGCTGGTGCAGACGACCGCGCGCAGACGACCGTCACGCAGGCCATCCTCCACCCAGGTTCGTGTTCCCTGCTCCAGAGATCCGTGATGCAGCGCAATTCGGCCAGCCCAGTCCGGTCTTGCTTTGAGCAACGCGTGATACCACGCCTCTGTCTGCGAGCGAGTATTTGTGAAGATCAATGTGGAACGAACTTCCTCGACTGCAGCAATCACGTCCGGCAGTTGAGCCATTCCCAGATGACCCGCCCACGGAAAGCGTTCAATCTCCTCCGGGATCAGCGAATCCACCACGATCCGCTTCCGCGATTCCCCTTTGACAATGCTGCCAGGAACTGCAGTGGGCACGATTGAGCCCGTAGTATGCGCTGCCATTGCGGCGACTGATGCAGCTTGAGCACTGGGTTCCGCTGGTTCGCAGAATTCGTCTGAACAGCGACCATGCCCCAGCAGAACGGTCAACGCGTCATTCAGATTTCCCAGTGTTGCCGAAAGCCCCCACGTCTGCAGTTCGGGACGCCAGCGACGCAGCCGCGCCAGTGCCAGTTCCACCTGAACCCCACGCTTGGTCGCCAGCAGTTCATGCCACTCGTCACAGATCACAGCCCGCAGTTCCCGAAACTGCACTCCGGCATCGCTGCGTGTGAGCAACAAAGACAGGCTTTCCGGAGTCGTTACGAGAACCCGAGGC
>JALRDR010000612.1 GCA_023262145.1 Planctomycetaceae bacterium
GACTGGTCAGCAACCGTGGCTCAGGCCAGTCATGGATGTGTGAGCCTCGCTCTGTACCCGGAATGCCGCTCGGAGCAATGACTGCTGCATTCGCTGCGGCCCGCAGCTGCAACCTGCCTCAGCAACAACATCAACCACCAGTCCAGCAGGAACGATTCTGCAAGGAGAGCTGTCGTGCCCGAAAAGAAGCCGCAACGACGACCGGCTGCCCGCATGAAGGTCAATCGACGGATTCGTGAAAGCCGTCCGGTCCTGACGGCGCGCACTGCAGAAATCATCGCTGCGCTGAGCCGGTTATACCCGGTTGCTGAGTGCGCTCTGCATCATGAATCTGCTTTTCAGCTGCTCGCTGCGACGATCCTCTCCGCGCAGTGCACTGATGAACGCGTGAATCAGGCCACGCCGGAACTGTTCCGCAGGTATCCGACCCCGCATGACCTTGCTGCAGCAACTCAGGCAGATGTGGAGTCAATTATTCATTCACTCGGCTTCTTCCGGAGCAAGGCGACAAATCTGCGCGGCATGGCTCAGTGCCTGGTGCAGGAACATGGCGGTGAGGTACCGACCGATCTGGACCAGCTGATCAGGCTTCCCGGCGTCGGTCGCAAGACAGCCAGTGTGGTGCTGGGCACCTGGTTCGGGATTCCGTCCGGTGTCGTGGTGGATACACACGTCAAGCGGCTCACCGGCCTGCTTGGCCTCGTTGCTTCTGCCAACCCGGAAATCATCGAGCGGGAACTGATGCAGATTGTACCTCAGGAAGAGTGGATCAACTTCTCGCATCGGCTGATCCACCATGGACGCGGTGTCTGCATCGCCCGTCGTCCTGACTGTTCCAGCTGCCAGCTGTCAGCGTTGTGCCAGCGCGTCGGGCTACCCGCGGAGCCGGATTCAGCGAACTGATCCATTCAGCTCAGGATCTCACTCAGAACTCGCGCAGGCTCCACTCCTGTAAGCCGAACGTCGAGCCCCTGGAATCGGAATGAGAATTGTTCATGATCAATCCCCAGCTGATGCAGCATCGTCGCATGCAGGTCGTGAACCGTACAGATGTCCTCTGCGGCAGCATAACCCAGTTCATCAGTTGCTCCGTACACTGTTCCACCGCGAATGCCGCCTCCAGCCATCCACATTGACATGGAACGGTTATGGTGGTCTCTGCCGATCGGTCCTTTATTCGACTGAGACATCGGGGTGCGGCCGAATTCACCGGACCAGACAATCAACGTCTCATCGAGCATACCCCGTTCCTGCAGATCAGTAATCAGTGCAGCAGAAGCCTGATCCACCTCCCTCGCTCGCATGGGCAACTCTTCCCTGAGCAGACTGTGGTGATCCCAGTCGCGATGATACAGCTGAATGAATCTCACCCCGCGTTCGGCAAGGCGGCGTGCGAGCAGACAGTTTGCCGCAAATGAACCATCACCCGGTTCACAGCCATATCGCTGCATTACCGTCTGACTTTCTCCGGAGACATCTGTCAGTTCCGGGACACTGCTCTGCATCCGGAACGCCAGTTCATACTGCACAATGCGAGTTGCAATTTCCGGATCCTGCAGCCGCTCCTGGGCAAGGCGATTCAGGCTGTTCACGGCAGCTACATCGGCCTCCTGCTGATCATCTCCCACACCGGGCGGCGAATTCAGATACAGCACCGGCTCACCCGTCGATCGCATCCGCACGCCCTGGCAACGCCCGGGCAGGAATCCGTTGTTCCACTGCCTTGCCGCTATTGGCTGCGGAGATCGCCCCGGGCCTGTTGAGACCAGCACAATAAATCCAGGCAGGTTTTCCGCTTCACTGCCCAGTCCATACGTAACCCACGCCCCCATGCCTGGTCGGCCCGCAATCTGCGAACCGGTATTCATGAACATATGTGCCGGATCGTGATTGATGGCATCAGTGGTCATCGAGCGAACAAGACAGATGTCATCCGCCATGCCGCCAATCTGCGGCAACAGCTCGCTCAGTTCCATCCCGCACTGACCATAACGCCGAAATGGAAACTGTGGGCCAAGACAGAACAGTTTTTGCCCCTGCAACTGAGCCAGCTGCTGCCCTGCCGTAAACTCCTCCGGCATCAGCTCACCATTCATGTCGGCCAGTTTCTGTTTACGATCAAACAGATCCAGATGCGAGGGACCGCCAGCCATGGTGAGCCAGATGACGCGGCGAATCTTCCGGGGCAACTGTGTCCTGTAGACACCTTCAGTCTCTGCTGCCGCTGAGGAATTCAGCAGCGTCCCCAGTGCCGTTCCGAACAGACTCATTGATGATCCGGCCAGCAGTTGTCGCCGCGTTGTAAACTCTGAAGTCATTGCCAGCAGACCTTCTGTTCAGGAACGAGTAATTGTTTCATGCAGATTCAGCAGAACTCGAGCAATGTGAGTCCATGCCGCCAGCTCCGCTCGATCAGTCTCAGCGGGCAACGAAGATTGTCCCACCTGCAGCAACAGCTCCGCTCCGGCCGGATTCCCGCGGTATGCCAGGCGATGCCGATGGAGCAGCGGTTTCATCACCGCCAGTTCCTGCTCCGTCGGCAGACGCTGCAGCACAATCTCAAATGCTCGACCGATTCGGCCCTCATCACTCGCCAGGTCCTCATTCAGCAGGCGCGCTGCGAGCCCGCGTGCAGCCTCCACAAAGATCGGGTCATTCAACAGCACCAGTGCCTGCTGCGGGATGTTCGAGCGATTTCGCTGAGCACAGCACTCTTCACGGCTGGGAGCGTCAAACGCCAGCAGTCCAGGATGCAGAAAAGTTCGCTGCCACCAGACGTAAAGCCCCCGCCGATACTGCTCCGCACCGTTTTCCGGCTGATATGTCCGTCGTGGGAAATTCAGATTCTCCCAATAGCCATCCGGCTGGTAGGGAAGAATACTGCGACCACCAATCTGTTCCGACAGCAGCCCCGCAGCCGCAAGTGACGTATCACGAATCAGTTCGGCATCCAGCCGGATCGCACTTTGCCGAGCGTAGTGCCGGTTTTGCGGATCCAGCTGCTGCAGCCTTGATGTCATCTCCGACGACAGACGATAAGTCCGACTGCTGACGATCAGTCGCACCATATGACGATAGTCCCACCCGGACTCCATGAATTCACAGGCCAGAAAATCAAGCAATTGCGGATTCTGCGGGGCTTCACCCTGAGCCCCCAGATCCTCCGGCACACTGCTCAACGGTGTGCCGAAAAACTGCATCCAGAGCCGATTCATGATCGTCCGAGCGGTGAGTGGGTTCTGGTCCGAAACCAGCCACCTGGCAAGATCGAGTCGCGTCAGTTCTCGGCCTCCAGTCCCGTCTGGCGCTGGCAGCCATGAGGGGAAGGCCGGCTGCACCTGTGGGCCGCTTTCATCCATCCAGTCGCCGCGTGGCAGTATTCGAACAGCACGCCGCTGCTCAAGTCCATGGCTCACCAGACAGGTTGGCAACTGGCCTCGATATTCCATCAGAGCTCCCGTTGCGCTCTGCAGGGCCGCTGTTGCTGCGATCCCCTCAGGA
>JALRDR010000639.1 GCA_023262145.1 Planctomycetaceae bacterium
TCAGCACCATCCAGAAATGTCGAATAAAACTAACTCTCCCGCTCTCTACGGGACTTACTCACAACCAATGTCAGCAGGATGGTCAGCAGCAGCCCCAGGCATACTCCCGGTCGGTTTCCGTAGGTCACAGTCGAATACTCCGAGTTAATATTTTGTGCGGTGGGAATCGGACGATCTGCAGGAGGATTCCCGGTGTCTTTGCAGCACGAACCCAACATCGCATGATTTGCCATCATACCGCTGCAGACGCCGAATTGTGTGATTCCGGTTCAGTGGGGACAGGATTTTTCAGACAAGGAAAAGGTGCCTTGCTGCTGCTGCGATGCCGCAATCCGCAGGACCGAAAGCACATCGTGGCAGCTCGCGAAGGGGATCGGATGTGCGCAGCAACACTGCTGTTTTCTGCTGACTGGTGGGCTGGCAGAACCGGACCGGTGCAGGCTCAGCCCACATGAATCGAACGTAGTCGGACGTTGCCATCCAGAGAGCCGCAGCGCAAGGGCTGGATGCAGCGTGACCGCAGGAACGGCAGAGTCTCACGCTGCCCCGGACCACCGCGTCAATAATTCACTCCGCAGACTCTGCAGCCGCGATTCAAGGATGGCATCGCGGAGCTGTCGCACGAGCTTCTGATAATAGGTGATGTTGTGCAATGAGAGCAGGATGGGGCCGAGCATTTCTCCGGCGACGAACAAGTGTCGCAGGTAGCTGCGGGTGTAGTCCGTGCAGGCCGGACAACTGCATTCTGCATCGAGGGCCCCAAGATCGCTGCGGTACTGGGAATTACGAATCCTGACCGGACCGCTGCTCGTAAAGGCCATCGCATTTCGTCCATTGCGAGTTGGCATGACGCAGTCAAACATATCAATTCCGCGGCACACAGCTTCAAGGATATCCTCAGGCTTGCCGACTCCCATCAGATAGCGTGGACGGTCGGCTGGCAGGACCGGCACAGTTGCATCCAGCGTTGAGTACATGGCAGCCGGAGGCTCGCCAACGCTGAGTCCGCCGACTGCGTAACCCGGAAAGTCCAGTTGCACAAGTGCTTCCGCTGACCGTTCCCGCAGATCCGGATGAATCCCTCCCTGCACGATTCCGAATAATGCCTGATCCGAGCGTTTCTGTGCCTCACGGCAGCGTTGTGCCCAGCGGGTTGTACGATCGACTGCGGCGAGGATTTTTTCGCGGGATTCCCCTGCCGGAGGGCATTCATCCAGACACATGATGCAGTCGGCCCCGAGTGACTCCTGGATCTGGACAGCACGTTCCGGGCTGAGTTCCAGTTCGGTGCCGTCAATGTGTGAGCGGAAAACGATCTTCTCGTCGTCGACCTTGCGACGCGCGGCCAGACTGAAGACCTGAAACCCACCGCTGTCGGTCAGTATCGGGCCATCCCAGTTCATGAATCGGTGCAGTCCGCCGTGTTCTTCGACGATCCGTTCGCCCGGTCGCAACGCAAGGTGATAGGTGTTGGCCAGCAGCATCTGAGCGCCAGCTGCCCGTAATTGTGCCGGCAGCAGACCTTTCACGGTGGCGAGTGTTCCAACTGGCATGAAGCCGGGAGTCTGCAGTGGACCGTGCGGAGTGTGCCAGACACCAGCACGCCCCTGCGTCATGGAATCTGTGGCGTCACAGGTATACGAAAACAGGGTCATGCGAAAATCTGTCTGAAGACCGTAAGGGCAGAAAAAGTAACGATTGTGCAGCACGCGGCTCTGCCGGCTCTCGCGGTTGATTCTCCATTACTGGAGCCCGTGATACGGCCGCTGGCGGCATTATGGAGGCAGTGCCGTCACCGTCCAGTCCGCAGCCGCTGAGCTGCTGACTGTCAGCAGTGTTGCCGTATTCGGGAGCCGGAGGACAGCGAAACCGGTGCCGTGGATACAGCAGTGATGTGTCTGACCAGTCATGAGTTGTCGGACAGTATCGGGATGCTCGCGAAGGATTTCTGCGGCTTCAGTGAGACTCCACTGCGGTAGTAATCGCCGTAATGAACTGCCCAGTATCTGTTCCAGAAAACTGGTCTGCGACTCGGCCATCAGAAGTGCGCAGCGCAGGTGCTGTTGCGGGCCGCCTGCGAATTGCAGCAGCCTGATCGCCGCCGCTCGTGAACCACCCCGGGTTGACTGCAGAGTCTGATACCCATGGTGAGTACAGATCGGTGAGTTTTCGGGTGAGCAATGAAAGCTCCGCAGTCGTGCAGCGAAGATGTCGGAGGCTCCGACAATGATGTGCTCACCGGCATGAGCCAGCAGTTCGTGAATCCATGCCGGAAGGATCAATGCCTCTGATCCGCTGCAGCCGCGTTCGCGCAGGCGGGAGCAGATGGCAGCATGTGAAAGCTCGTGCACAAGCAGACTGTTTAATTCTTCGCCCAGCGGCAGATTGCAGTCAAGGTAGATGATGTCGCCGCCGGGACTTGCGTGTGCATCAAGAAAATCAGATTGTCGAACTGCACCCAGCAGCGGCGGAGCCGCGCTGTCCGTGGATTCTGCCGGGGCAGATTGCTCCTGCATCCTGCCAATCAGAAGCGTCAGTCCTCCGCTACCATCCAGATCGGCGATGTCTCCAAATTGTGCCGCCACCTGAGCCTGCAGTCCTGCTGCAAAGAACTGCTCCAGACGGTGCAGAATCTGCGTCCGATGTTCGTCGGTCAGTTCACTGAGGACCTCGGGAGAAAAGTAAACGGCAGTATTGCCAATCGTTGTCGCGAGGGTTCCCTGAGTAATTATGGAACAGATCGTGCCCTGAACCATTTCCGGAGCCAGAAACGTCCGCAGCCGCGCAGGAATCGATGGCCGTTTCTCCGCAGGCTGCACGGCCGCGGAAGTGACCGCAGTCTCGGCAGTAAACACGGGCGAGGACTGTGCTGCATTTCTCAGGTAACTGCAGCGACAGGCGGCAGGAGTCGGGGCCTGCATGATCTGTGTTGTCGACTGAGCGAACTCTGCTTTGAGCGCTTCCGGAACGGTTGCAGCAAACCGCTGCTGAGATTCTGGGCTCGCAGGGATCGACAATTGCAGATTGCTGAAGGCGTTGACGAAATCAGCCGCGGGCGGACTGCAGCTCTCTTCCGAAACAGCATCCACAGAGACTTCAAAATGATGCTGGACGCCTGACAGATCCAGTGAGTGCAGTACGATCACTGCGTTGGCTGGTACGCGAACAGACAACGATCGGCCATTGCGGGACGGAGGCATTTCCGGGCTGGAGTACTCCAACTCGGGGAAGTCGTTGACCAAAGTGTGCTCGTTCGCAAGAACTCCGAGCAGCGAGCAGAACAGCAGGATTCCTGTGGCCAGACGGAATCGTCCCACGGGAATTCACTTTCCGAACCGGAGTGCTGCATATCCCGTGGTCGGAGATGAGACGCAGCCGACCATTGCCCCCAGAGAATGCAGTTACAGCTGTTATCGACGGCAAAATCGTCAGAGTTGACCAGAATTCAGCCGGAGCCTTGGTGGAGACCTGCGTTAAACGCCTTGAGTGGCTGAACGCAGGTGAAACGGCGGCCTGCGGAGAGTCGCAAATTCGAATCTGGCGGCAGAACGCGGCAGGAATTCGCGAGGACCTGGCCACGGAGGTCGGTTACTGTTGCAATTCAGGCTGGATAAATGGAGGATCTGGGGGGGATCTGGAGGGTTCGTTTCCACCTGATCTTCTGGTTAGTCCGGATTCAGGGATTTCAGCGATTAACCGCCTCAATCGGGCGTTCAATCAATGATTCGCTGACGGGGGACTGGTGCCGCGGTTTTTCAGACGAATTCCGTTCCGCATCAACCGAACGAGATTGTAGACTCTGTACAGAGCTGAGCGATTTCATTTCGTTCACAGATAGAATGGGTGGTCTGCACAGGCAGAACCTTAAGGGGAAACTCATGCGTCGATTGGCTGGATCACTTTGTTCGCTGGGACTGGGTCTGTCTGCCTGCTGTGCAATCGCGGCAGACAACGAAATTCTTCCCGCTGGCGATGCTGTTGCCGTTCGTTCGAATGCTGAAAGTCAGCATTTTGCCTTTGGGCTCAGGGCTCAGGGGCCCGCGCAACAGGTGGCTCATCATGTTCTGTTGGTGGATACTTCAGCCAGCCAGACGGGTGTTTACCGCGACCGCACACTGGCTGCCGTTCAGCGGTTGCTGGAACGACTTCCGCAGACGGATTCCGTACGACTGATCTCCGCAGACACCACCGTGAATTCGCTCACTGACGGATTCGTCCCGGTTGGCTCAGCCGAACTGCAGGACGCTCTGCGTGAACTGACCCACGTTACTCCGCTTGGCGCTACGGATCTTGCTGCAGCAGTTCGCTCCGCTTCCGAAAATGCTGTCTCTGCGCCGATCTCGATCGCTTACATTGGGGACGGCATGAGTGCTGCAGATATGTTGTCTGCCACCGACCTGAATCAACTGGTTGGACAACTTCAGCAAGCCCAGGCTGCGTTCCACGCACTTCTTGTTGGTCCGCGACTGGACGCGCAGCTGTCCGGAATTCTTGCTAATCAGACAGGTGGTTCTCTGGACTACCTTGCGGCTGAGCAGAATGACAGTGTTGTGGATGCTGCGGTATCGGGGCTGGTGAAGGCTCCGGTACTGGTTCGAGGTCTGCAGGTGACCGCCGGCGAGGTACAGCTGCAGGTTCCCGCAACTGTAGCGCTGCGCAGCGATCGTCATTCGCTCATTTTCGGGTCTGGTACGCTGCAGCAGGGAATTGAAATTTCGGGGCAGACACCCGCCGGGCTGCAGACCTGGAAGATTTCACAGTCTTCGCTGCAGCAGGGTGGTGCAGAAGTTTCAGCACTTTTCCAGAAAGCAGCCAGTTCTGACGGGCTCAACGCACCGTATGTAGGGCTGGAAGGACTCGGTCGAGCAGAATCAGATCTTGCTGCCCTGATCAATCGTTGCATCGAGACTGCTCAGATGCTGCAACAGGCTGGCCAGAATGAGCAGGCCCTGCAGGTGGTTCGTCAGGCTCAGCGGCTTGATGCCGGCAATATTGTTCTGACGTCGCTGGCGGCCGCTCTGGTCGATGAAGATACTCGACCGGTGGATCGTCCTGGTGCCCCGGATGTAAGTGAAGGCGATGCTCTCAGCCGCACTGAGGTTCGCAATGCGATTATCACTCAGCAGATGGTACAGTCGGTCAATGCTGCACTGGATGAGGCGGATCGTGTCGCTGCAACTCAGCCGGAATACGCTCTGACCCTGCTCAAGGACGTTCTGGAAGCGATCCGTACGACCCGCGAGGTTGCTCCGGAAACCCGACAGGAACTTGAGCGACGCATCGTTGCCGCTTACAGCGACGTTGATTCTGCTCGACAGACAAACGAGATTCGACAGCGTCAGATCGCAGAATCGCGTGCGAATCTGGAAGCCCAGCGAGAACGGCTGGCGATGATTGATCAGGAAGAACAGAAGCTGCGAACTTTGATTGATCAGGTTCGCGGCCTGCTGGTACGTGCACGCCAGGGGGACACGAATGCGTTTGAAGACGCAGAATCAGTTGCCCGTGAAGCACTCAAGGATGAGCCCGGCAACGGGACAGCAACCGCTGCTCTGGTGATGTCAGAAGCCTCCGGTCAGCTCTCCAAGGCTTACGATCTGGTGAATCTGCGAAACGACCGATTCCTTGAAACCTTGTATCAGGTGGAACTTTCTCACGTGCCATTCCCGGACGAACCTCCGGTTCAGTATCCAAATCCGGATGTGTGGCGCGCCCTGAGTATTGCTCGCAAGGATCGTTACAAATCGTTGTCACTGCGATCCGTGAAAAAGGTTGAAGAATGGCTTGAACGACAGCTGGATGAACCACTCCCACGGGCCCTGGACTATCCCGGCGATGCTTCCCTCGGCGAAATCCTGACAGATATCGCTCTTGCGTACACCGCTGAAGGTCCGTACACGATGCGAATCATCCTCGACGAGTCTGATGTTGAAATCGGTGAAGACCCGGATTTCCTCGAGAACACGACGGTGTCGAACGTAGATTTTGCAGGCATCACCATGCGGAATGCTCTGGAACTCATCTTCGCGAAGGTGAAGGACGCAGATCTGACAATCATGATCAAGAACGAGGTGATGATGGTGACTACTGTCGCGACCGCTGAATCGGAAGAGAATCTGGTGACCCGTATCTACGACGTGGCGGACCTTGTTGTCATCACTCAGGCCGGTATGGGTGGTATGGGCGGCATGGGTGGCGGCATGGGTGGCGGCATGGGTGGTGGTATGGGTGGCGGCATGGGCGGCATGGGCGGCATGGGTGGTGGCATGGGCGGCATGGGCGGTGGCATGGGCGGCATGGGGGGCGGCATGGGGATGTTCTCGCTGCCAGATGCACCCGGATCCGCAGCCAACGTGGGCGCCGACGCAGCCAAAGGCGGAATATCCATCAAGTCCTCAGCCAAAAAAAAGTAATCCGCCACAAGCAGGAAGCTGACCCACAGGCTGGCGTTTCAGAGCCGGCCTGCAGCATGTCCGCTGTTACGGCGAAGTACAGCATGAGCGGTTCCCGATCTCGGCAGAGACCGGGGCCGCTTTTTTGTTTTGAAGCTCCGGCTGATGTCCTGCGGCAGCGTTATCTGACTGTCGTATTCCGCCCTGATGAGGCGGATTCGACGGACCGAGAGCGAATTCTCACTGCTCGCAGAGCCCTGCAGATGGTTGCCGAGGGAACTGGGGATGCAGCATCTCGCTGGGATCGTGTATTTCGAGAATTCCTGCTTTCTGACGATCAGCTGGCGTTGGTGGTGCGCAGCCTGCATGAGGATCAGCAGTACGAGTCGGCTGTGCTGTGCCTTGAATCAGCGATC
>JALRDR010000665.1 GCA_023262145.1 Planctomycetaceae bacterium
AATTGCTGACGGTGAGCAGCCTGGCCCGAAGTCTGCCCTCAGGAAACCAGTCCATCGGAACGAATGACACGGGGGCCACCTTCATGCGTGGTCAGGCCGCCGAACTGCGGGCGTTGCGTGAAAGCTCGACGATCTCTGTGAACACCTCTGGGTTGTGAATCGCCAGCTCGCTGAGCTGCTTGCGGTTCAACTCCACACTCGCCAGCTTCAATCCATGCATGAACGCGGAGTAAGACAGACCTCGCTCGCGGGCAGCAGCCGTAATTCGGGTAATCCACAGCGCTCGGAATTCTCGCTTTCGTACGCGACGGTCGCGTGTCGCATAGGCGCGAGAACGAATGACAGTCTCCTTGACGGTACGCAACAGCTTGCTGCGTCCACCAAAGTTACCACGGGCTTCCTTGAACAATCGCTTCTTTGAGCGATGACGCGCCTTACCAAGACGTACTCGCATGTCTTCTGTTCCACCTGTCTGATCTTATTCGGGAATTTCAGAAACTTCTGACCGCAGTATCCCAAAACTGCCCTCCGTCGCACACTGAACTCACACGAGCCAGCGGCAGACCTGAACCAGCCCGGAGGCCGGCAGGATGCAGGGGTGAAATCCTCGTGGCAGCCGGAACAGCAATGTATCCATTGCCCGCCGCACCAACTGTCGGTTCCCGTCGAGCACACCACGGAGGCGGATGACTCGAACACACCCTTAATTCCTGACGTTGTCTGCCTTTCAGTGCCTTCGTAGTACAGCCGAACCGAATTCTTCAGCTGAACAAAACTCTGGCGATGCAGACCGCACGTCTCAACTGCAATTTCCAGGCCTGAACTGATGACAGGGCCTGAATTCATACTCAGATCGCTACCGGCACTCCGGCCACAATTGAACGGCTTGCAACGACATCTGCAGCAACGCTCCCCACAGGCCTACCACCTCAGGCATACCACCTCAGGCATACCACATCAGGCATACCACATCAGGCATACCCGCCGGGAGAAACCGGAGCGATACCGCACGTGCGCTGCACACCGGAGCAAACTGCGGCCCGGCTTAACTGCAGGGACGCAGAGCGGCAACAATCTTCTTGGCTTCAGCACCGTCGACCACGCCGTCCTGACGCAATCCACGCTTCCGCTTCGAATTCTTGTGGCTGAGCAGATGTCCGCGAAACGCCGAACGATGCTTCGCCTTCCCTGACGCCGTGACGCGAAAACGGCGTTTCATTCCCTTGTGAGTCTTCTGCTTCGGCATTCCAGGATTCTCCTGAGGCAATTGAGCCTCTTCCGGACCGCTGCTACGCTGAATAGCAACACCGGCACAACTAATTCACAACAAAATCAAAACTAAACCTATGTACAGTCACCTGCGGTGAAGAACGGGGAGTATAACGGGCCTGCCGCCCGGTTGTAAAGGAGCCAGTTCCGGGGAGAATTTGAAATTCCCAGCGAAGATAGTGCCCGTGCTCACCCCACGGCACGCAGGAATCCTGTTGTTATCGGCCACAACTTTGGCAAGCGTGCCTGTTTTTCCGGTCGGATTCCTTTTTCCCGGCAGCGATTGAGCCGCCCTGCTGAGCCGGTTTGGGGCCGCTGAAAACTGAACAGACCGTACTCCGAGAATGCTCTCTGGAATACGGCCTGCAGCTTTCCAGTCGTTTCCCACGTCGCTGGGTCACGCCCGAATTGCGTCGGATTCACCACAGGCGGCGACCAGTTTGTCGGTGAGCACGGCTGCCTGTTCCGCACTGCACTGGTCCCAGAGTGAACTCAGGTCGGCGGCCGGTTTCTGGCCGGACAGGACAGCCAGCAGGTCTTCGTGGGTTACAGTCAGCACGGGGACAGAGTCGGAAAGACCGGGACTGACACTCAGAATACCCGCATCAGCGATGACAAGCGTGGCCTGAACGCCGCCCTGTCCGAGTACGTTGATCCCAATCTGCTGCGAGGATTCTTCTGCTGCCACAATGCGGGAACGGAGCAGATCACCGACGCGAATCTGTGGCTTCGTCCATTCCGGACGTCGCTTGCCCCAGCGATCCTCATTGCCGTAGTCGATAAAGCGATGCAGCACCGTCCGATCCAGCTCCGGACAAATAATGTCCCCGGCAAATCGCTTCGTGTTGGTCATGTCGAATTTGGGATCAGTACTCTCATACGCCGCGTAGGTGTCCGCATTGTCCTGGAAGAGTCGATCGAACATGCGCTGATCTTCGGTGAGACTTTCATCCCATGCTTCCGGCAGCGGATCACCCTCATACATCACACCGGTCGTCTCAAAGTACTCACTACACAGATCAATCAACTGCCGCGAAGTGATGGGATTATCCGGTGCCATGTGATAGGTCAGATCACGAGCGTCGGGATTTTCAAAGACACGCGTCATCACGGCCGAAACCCAGTCCACAGGAATCAGATTGCGTGGCTCGCGGCCGGTGAATTTGAGCCGAATGGGGGTGACTCGAAGGCCTTCAGGGCCCTTGGGCAGAGATGGGATGAGCATCGCCATCAGCCGCAGGTACACGAACAGTCCATGATAGGTATTCGTGTAACCGGTGCGAGAGTCTCCACAGATCACTGCCGGACGGTACACCGTGATGTGCTCAGCAAAGTCCGCTGCACGAACCAGCTTCTCGGCTTCATATTTGCTTTCTTCGTAGTCATTGCGAAACGTCTGACCACGTTCCAGCGAATCTTCCTGCACGATTCCGTCATGCAGACCGCAGACGTAGGCGGTGGACACGTAGTGCAGATCACGAATACCAGTTTCTCGACACAGATCCAGCATGTGACGAGTACCGTGATAATTTGTTCGCCAGGGCTCGGCCTCACGATCCTTGCCAAAGAACTCCAGAATCGCAGCGCTGTGGATAATCCTGTTGACGTTGCGGCTGATCCAGTCGCGGCCCTCCTCACTGATGCCGAATCCCGGCTGAGAAATATCTCCCTCAATCACCACTGGTCGCGGCAGACTGCGCTGATGTTCGCGTTCCCAGTACTGCATGATCTGTTCGATCCGCGCCTCGGGATCCATGCGGCGACTGCCCCGAACAACCACTGCGAGCTGGTGTCCGTTGAGCAGCAGATCTCTGAGCAGGTATCTTCCGACAAGCCCTGTCGCTCCTGTGATCAGCGTGTACATTACTTCCCTTCTGCATTTCACTTCGCTGGACCACCGTCAGTTCCTTAGCGGAAACTGACGGCTTCATCGAATCGGCACCGCTGCAGCACCACCGGCACTGAATCGCTACCATGAAGAACTCTGGATTTCTTGAACTTCGAATTTCAGGTGGTGCGCCGATCCTTTCACCGCCAGCGGTATGCTTCCGCCAGTGATGTGCCGCAGTTCAAAAACAACCACTGATCAGCTGAGTTTTCAGTGGGAGCCTGTCCAGCAGCATGGCACGCCGGCTATGACGCAGCAATCAGGTCGCTGGCGAACATATCGCCGGCTGTTCTTATTGCTGCAATACGCAATCGACTTTGGTGCGGGAGTATTCCCGCTCCGAGCAAATGTGCAATGCCGACTTTGGCTGCCGCACAAACTTGACGGGCACCTTTTCGGATGTCGCCGAAAACGCTTCCTGAGCGTTAGAGTCGAACACAACATTACACCAGCGAAGTTTCGAAAAATCGACCCAGAGCCCCCAGTCTGAATCTTCTTTTCTTAATCGAGACCAGCCGGTTTGTACGCCCACCTGACGGAATTGCGAGTTATTCCGCAGATAACGCTGCCGCGAATTGCACAGCCTGCCGAAAGGCTCTCCTTCTCGCTGCCATCGTTACAAACCGCTGCAAAGTGGCGTCGGCAGCTCGAATCGCAAGGCATTATTCCGTAGCCTTCAGACATGCTGTGCAGAATAATGACATTGCCTGTGTTCCGGGCCACTACCAGCCTCCAC
>JALRDR010000715.1 GCA_023262145.1 Planctomycetaceae bacterium
TTGCAATTCACAGCCGGAGCATGGCCGGGGCCTGCCGATCATTGCCTGCCTGACGTTGATTGTGGATGCGTACCTTGTGCTGGCAGCACAAGCCAGCGTGATGCTGCAGAATGATCTCGGAGCGAAACTGCTTCCGTTTGGCGATGCAGCGACAGCGGAAGAGACTCGCTTCTGGGTTCTGATCGTGACCACGTGGACTGCCGTACTTGCTGTGGGGTGTTTGACATCACGGCGTCGGTCTGCAGGGTGGACTCCGTGGTCCGGCGTTATGTTTTTCGCTCTGGTGCTTGCGGTTCCGTGGCTGTTCCTGCTGTTTGACCTGGTGATGAAACTCTGGACCTGGGGGAAAGGGCTTTTCCTTTATGGGCTATGAGGGAAAGTGAAAAGGCACCGGCAAGCCGGGGGAAGCGTTCGCGGCTCTCGAATGCGACAGTCCATTGGTGATCCCCGTGAACCAGGCAGTGTGATCGGCCGCAGGAACTGAGCGAGGCGATTCGCCAGGCTGTTTGAAATGGCACGAGTCTGAAGAGCCATTGGCAGACAATGTCACGGTATGTGAAACGATTCGCAGCCTGCCGCAGGCAGGAGGCGAAGTTGACTCCACCGAGACGGCAGAAATATGAGTTGCAGACAGATGACGACCGCAGAAACTGAGGCCCTGATTCGTCGCCGAATGGCAGTTCTCCAGACGGGAGACAGCGATGCAATCCTGCGAGATTACACAGACGAAAGCACCACGCGCACACCGGACGGTCCGGTGTGCGGTCTGGAAAACCTGCGCAGTCTTTTCGACATGTTCTTTGCGGGCCCGATGTCCGAAATCCGGAGCTTTGAGGTGCTGCGCCAGGACTGCAGCGGGGAGTTGGGCTATCTGGTCCGGAAAACGGAGACTGCTGCAGTGGAGATTCCAATGGCTACCGATAGCTTCGTCGTTCGCGACGGTCGGATCGTCAGCCAGAACGGCGGAAAACGCAAATTGTTCCCAAAGCGGGGCCCTGACAGCATTGTGCTTGATTCTGAAGCGGTAGCGCAGGCAGAGAACAGTCTCCGGACCGCAGCCTTGACGACACGACCGTGCACCTGACCATGCTGACTCAGGTTGCCACGGAAAAGCCTGTCGCTCCGCAATGCCTAACTTTGAATGAGTGCAGGCTTCGATGTCAGACCCTTATAGATCGCCACAATCAGATCTGCAGCCAGAACGGCGGCAACCGCGCCGTTTCAGTCCGCGCAGCATCTGGCTCACGGGGGTTGCGGCCGCCGGACTGGTGTATGCCGGAGATGCACTTACATGGCCATATTTCAACCGCCGCGAGGGATACCCAGGCACAGAGTGGGCTGAAAGTTTCCTGTATGCGGTCAATGACCCGTACGCGATCCATCTTTTCGCGGCGATGTGGTTCGGGTATGGGGTGTTGCTGACCAGTGTGGTGCGGTTGATTTGCCACAGGTTATACTCTGCACGTTGATTCGACGTGCCGCTGCAGGCCGCACTCATGGTACTTCGCTGTTCCCGAACAGAAGACAAACAGACGTCCATTTGTCTGAAAGTCCGTCAGCCTGCCCGCGTGTGGCTGAAGTTCCTGAGAAGCCCCCTTTCCCGAGAGCTGTTGAAGATCGTCATGGTTGATTCTCTGAATCACAACCCGTATGCCCCGCCACCTGTGTTGCTCGACACTCCGGAATCGTCTGTTTTTGGCAGCAGCAGGAACTGGCTGCGGCGACTGTTGATTCAGCAGTGCACTGTGGTTGTGGCTGGCCTTCCCCTGGCGCTCTGGGAGATTGAGACGATCATGGGATCCGGACCGGCACTTGCAATTGCTGGTTTGCTCGTGGCCATCGTGGCGAGAAAACATCATGACGGCAGCCTGAAACTTCTGGGATTGTCGGGGCCAGCGTTTGCGTTCTTCATCTTTGCTCTGATTGATGTGATGGAATGGGGGCCGGACAAAGCTGCGACACCCGTGTTGCTCCTGTCCGTCTGCTATTC
>JALRDR010000792.1 GCA_023262145.1 Planctomycetaceae bacterium
GCAGCACCGCGCGGTTGGGCTGGTAGCCAATGGCGCCCAAAATCTCGCGCTCGGCCGCGCTGGGTTGCTCCAGCATGGCTCTGCGCGCTCCACTGGTGAGTGCCGGGAAGCGGGTGAACTCACTGCCATTGAGTCCCAGCAGCTGCAGACATTCCTGTTCCTGCGTTTCGATCGCGCCCGCTGCAGCCACCATCTTTGGACCATGCATCGGTCCTGCCGGAAGCAGGTCGGGAGCGGTGGAGTTTTCCGGCCACAGAAAGGGCTTGATTCCGCCCCGGCGAATAACGACGTCGCCGACTAGTGGGGTTCCGGCCGTCTTCGCTGTAATTCGCTGGCCGGCAAGCAGGTTGAACACCGCGCTCTGGACAGAACTGAGTGCAAGTCGCCGGAGCCGCCGGCTCTGGTTCTCGGGCCAGTAGTCCTTCGGTAATCGGCCCTGCAGGACTTTGAGCCCTTCGTTGATTGTATTTCCACCGTGACCAAATCGCTGCGGGCCGTAGTAATTCGGAAAACCGGCTGCGGAGAGTTCCTGCAATCGCTGACTGACCTGCTGCAGGCTGTCGGCAGAAAACGGTGATCCGTCGAGTGCACGCACCGTCAGTCGAAATCGGTTTCCGCGATGATGTCCCGTCTTCAGGCGGTTCTTGTGCAGAGTGACGTTGAGTACCTTCAGGGTGGGCTCTGAGATTTTTGCGGCTTCCTCGGCGCATCTTGCCGGGACAGATACGTACTGGCGGGTGATCGCGTGTCGATCCTTTTGTCCGGCCAGCCCCACGTCGGTGCCACGAATTTTCAGGCGATCGCTGATCAGATTGATCATCTGTGAAGACGTAATTCCTCGCTTTTCCACCCACAGCCACGCATGCTGTCCGCTGCCGGTGAGCGGGTAGCTGGGAATTTCTTCAACCTGAAAGTCCTGCATGCTGCCGCGAATAACGATGTTCCCGATAACGGGTTGTCGCATTCTTGGTGGATCCAGAATCTGTGCAAGCACGTTGTTGGGGATGGGCATCGAGGATCCAGCTTTCAGGAGATCGGCAGAGTTGCCGCCGGTAACGGGATCCTGTCAACAGGCAGGATCCTCACGGCGTTCGAAGCGGAAGTGTAGGCAGGCGGCTTCGGCAACGGCGCAATGACTCCTGCATACCCTGTTGATTTCGCAAAAAAAGTCAGTCTCGGGAACTCGGAGTGACCTTCAGCTGGAGTTCCTTTTCGCCGCGTTTGACGATGATTTCCGTTTCCTGCCCGGACTTGATGGCTTCGATGGCATAGGTGTAATCATAGATGTTTTCGATGCGTTTGCCGGCCAGGCCCACGATGACATCACCGCCACGAACACCCGCTTTGGCTGCTGGTCCATCCTTGGCCACGCCGGAAAGCAGAACCCCGGAAACATCGGACTGTGCATAGTCCGGTACAGTTCCCAGCCACGCTCGCAGGGAGGCACGACGCTGCCCTTCTTCAGGTGGCTTCTGTTCAGAATAACGTGGTGGCCTGTCCGCCTGAATCAGCTGTCTGACAACCAGAGACATGAGTTTTGCTACGCGAGAAATCCCTTCATAATTGAGTTTCTCCGGAGTATCTCGCGGCGTGTGGTATTCTCCGTGGTTTCCGGTGAAGGCGGACAGAATCGGCACACCGTGCAGAAAGAACACACTGGCGTCGGTCGGCAGATAACTGTCGGACTGCAGTGTGACCGGCAGCCCAACCGGAACATTTGCACGTTCCACATACTGCTGCCAGTCCGGTGATGAGCCAAGTCCCTGGAGCACGAGTTTTTCCTGAAGCCTTCCAACCATATCCATGTTCAGGCAGGCAGAAATGTAAAGATTCAGTCCGCCTGTATTGGGGCCGGTGCCGTCGTCCTTAGCTCCCGTTTCCGGTTCAGCATCTCCGCCAGCAGCGGCAGCATGCTGGGAGAACAACTCTTCGAGGGCACGTACATAATGACTGGATCCCAGCAGTCCCAGTTCTTCGCCGGACCAAGCTGCGAAGATAATATCGCGGCGTCCATCCAGTTCACCTCGGTCACGAGCAGCAGCAAGCGCTTCTGCAATCTGCAGCATCGCCGTGACGCCGGATGCGTTGTCGTCTGCCCCAAAGTGGATGTTCTCGCGTTCGTCATCGCGTGCCAGTGAACCTCCACCCATCCCCGTGCCCAGGTGGTCAATATGTGCCCCGACAACGACAACCTGACCTGCTGGTTCATCGTTGACCTGCAGTCGCCCCAGCACATTGCGACCGCGACTTTTCTCATGCACTACATCAATGGCCGCAGCCATTGAAACATTCCGGAGCGGATAACCGATGGCCGGAATTCCCGAATCCAGTTTCTGCTGCACTGCTTCGAGACTGCGTTCCATGCCAGCGAACCAGTTTTCTGCGACCTTGTCGGAGATGCTGATGACTGGTAAGCCGGCACCTCCGAGTGAGCCGTCAAAACGCAGTGGGACAAGTTCTTCCCGCACACCGGATGTGGGACCACTGACAACGATGAGTCCTTTGGCACCCAGATCACGGGCCTGCGTGGCTTTGAAACGCAGGCTGGAAAAGCGAGCGAAGTGCTGGCGTTGCTCCGGAGTCAGATCTTCCGGCATGAACCGAAAACAAAGCACCCACTTGTCTTCGACATCAAGATGCACGTAGGAATCGTATTCGTCGTGTCCATCGGCAGCCGGAACACGCATCCCGTATCCAGCGAAGACAACATCGGCTGCACTGACCTCGCCAACGGCACTGAATGCCAGTGGACGCCAGTCCTGATCAAGCCTGAGGACAGTATCGCCGGCGGTGGCGGAATTGTTCGGGCCGGCGGAAACTCCGCTGGTGAATTCGAACTCCTGAAACCATGAATCTTCATCACCGGCTGGTTCCAGTCCCAGCGTTTCAAAATGCAGGGCGGCATAGTTGGTAGCCAGCTTCTCCCCGCGTGTCCCGGTCAGGCGACCGCCCAGCTGAGGGCGGCAAAGGTATTCCACATGTCGAACTGCATCTGCTGGAGCGAAGTCACCGCGTCCACCAGAGGCGGCAGCCATGACCCGTGCTGAGCCCACTGCGGATGAATCGCCGGCTTCTGTCTGCAGATCCAGAAGTTCCAGCGCTCGCTGATGATTCCAGTCAGCCATGAAGATCTGTGACTGCCCCGAGACTGTACGGCCAGCGGTCCAGGCGAGGGATTTTCCATCCGGAGAAAACACCGGCAGTCCGTCAAATCCAGGCGTATGGGAGACTCGAACGGGCTCGTGAGTGGCTTCCGCATCAACCAGGTAGAGTTCGAAGTTGGCAAATCCATGGCGATTGGTGGTGAAGATCAGGTAACGACCGCTGGGGTGATAGTAGGGGGCCCATGACATTGCCTGCAAAGTAGTCAGCTGGCGGACATCCGAACCATCAATCTTCATGGTCATGATTTCAGCGACCGAGCCATTCTCGGAGAATCGTCGCCAGCAGATTCGCGTGCCATCCGGGCTGAAGAACGGGCCGCCGTCATACCCCGGTGATTTCGTCAGGCGACGTACATTACTGCCGTCTGCCTGCATCACGTAGATCTCATTTGCCCATGCCGGATCCAGTTCGAAGGCCTGCTGCTGCTCTTCGGTCAGGTCGTCCAGCCACGCTGAACGATTGGAAGCAAAGGCGATCAGACTGCCATCCGGTGACCATGAACCCTCTGCGTCGTAGCCGCGTTGCTGAGTGAGCGGCCGAGACTGTTCTGTACTGAGGTCGTATTCATAGAGCTCGAAGTACTCGTCATAATCCCAGGAGTAACGACGCTGCGTGCCCGATTCACGCATCTCGATCTCTTCCTGCTGCTCCTGCTTTGCCTGCGGGTCGTCTTCGGTGGAGGCATAAAGTACACGTTTGCCATCGGGGTGAATCCAGGCGCAGGTCGTCTTGCCGACTCCAGGCGAAATTCGTCGCGTACCACCAGTCTCCAGATCCATCAGGTAGATCTGAAAGAATGGGTTCCCCGGTTCTCGCTCGCTCTGGAAGATGAGCTGGCGTCCGTCGGCACTGAAGTAGCCTTCCCCCGCGCGGCGTCCTTCGAACGTCAACTGGCGTGCGCGAGTAATCAGACGCTGCTCAAGTTGCTGAGCCTGCTGCGGATCCGTTTCTGTGATGTCGGCATCCGCAGACTGCGCCCATGCAGGTACTGGAATGAACGCCATCAACAGCAGCATACCTGGAGCAGAAATCCGGAACATCTTCAGACCCTCTTTCTCTGGCGCAGGCACAGGCCTGCGAAGACAACATGAAGACAGTATGGTGAAGATAGCGAAGAACCCGCCCGAATTCAGCTCGGACGGGTTCTTCTGATGTTCTTCCGCAGCAGTCCGCGCAGCTTAACTGCAGCAGGCTGTCTGTGGGCAGGGGCAGAATCCTGCCGGTTCCATCATTTCTGACCGGCCAGCTGCAGCATGAAGCTTTGCAGCCGACTTGCCATTTCATTTCCATTCGGGGCAAGGCCGGCCTGAATCATGGCATTTGCATGCAGCTGCAGGGCACATTGCTGCACGAACTCTGTATTGGCATCATCGCCGGCAAGTTCTGAAAGACGCCTGATGAGCGACGAATCCGGATTCAGCTCAAGCACCATTTTCTGCATTTCAAATTCCGGGGTGTTCATCCGCAGAATTCGCTGCATCGTTGTGCTCATGGATCCCTCCGCGTTCACCAGACAGCAGTCACTCTCGGTGAGACGCGCGGATCGGCGAACCTCACGCACACGCTCGCCCAGTGTTTCAGAAAAGACTGCGATCAGCTTTTCGAATGCCTCACCGTTCGTCAACGCGGACTTTTCGGTATCGGATCCATCTTCAGAATCTGCGTCGGTACTGTCTGCGGGCGGCAGCTTCAGATCAGCTGCATCCACAGAAATGATTGTCTTTTCCGACCATGTGGCCAGTGTTGACAGAACATACTCGTCGGCCGGATCTGTCAGGACGAGTACTTCCAGCCCGCGTTTACGAAAGACTTCAAGATTCGGGTCCTGCAGAACGGACTGCCTGTCGGTACCGCAAACGTAGTAAATCTGCTCCTGGCCCTCAGCAGCCCGTTCACAGTACTGCCTGAGCGACACCAGATCGTCGCTGCCGGCAGTGCTGGTGGATGCAAATCGCAGCAGTTCAGCGATG
>JALRDR010000836.1 GCA_023262145.1 Planctomycetaceae bacterium
TGTTTCGGTGCAGGTTCGTGGTACAACATCGCGACCGCAGACACGTGTCAGCAATCGGCCGCAGCTGGATGAACAGCTGCGGAGGGCGCTTGATACGTTCAATGCGCGACCGGGTGTCCCGTTACCCGGGTTGAGTATCCCGCTTCCTCCACTGTTGCCCTGACAGATCTGCGTCTTCCGGGGCTGCTCAGGACTGCTGCTTCATACTGCATGCCGCAGCATGCTCCGGCATGGTGGTTCTGCGGGTTGCTGCAGGATACGTTGGGTACTGGGCTGCGTGGGGCTGCAGAGGGCAGGCCGTGGCGGGTTTTCTGTGTGGCGTGATTGCTGCGTGCAGTTTGCGTGCAGTTTGCGTGCAGTTTGAGTGCAGTATGTGTGCAGGGGTCAGATTTCTCTGAGGCGGACGGGAAGGGGCAGAGCAGTGATGCGGGGCATGGGCGGGTGTTCTTACGTTTGGGGCAGACAGTTGCTGATGCTTGTTCTGTCGCTTGCAGCTGGTTCCGGCTTGTGGGCCAGTGACGAGTCGGATGTCTGGCCGGAGGCTGCTGAATCCCGGCGTCAGGACGGCGTGCCGCAGGGCAGACTACAGCGTGGCCGCTGGAGCAGTCGTGTTTTTCCGGGAACAGTGCGGGATTACGCGGTGTATGTGCCGCAGCAGTATGACGGTGTGCAACCGGCAGCGGTGATGGTCTTTCAGGACGGGCACACATATCTGGACGAGAGCGGTTCGTTTCGCGTTCCGAACGTACTGGACAATCTGATTGAGGCCGGTGAGATCCCGGTCACGATAGCGATTTTTGTTGACCCCGGTCATCACGGGGAGGAGTTGCCGGATAATCGCTGGCGAGCGGATAATCGCAGTCTGGAGTATGACACGCTGAGTGATCAGTATGCAAGGTTTCTGGCGGAGGAGTTGTTACCGGGGCTGGCGAAGGAACTGGATCTGAAGCTCAGCGAGCATGCAGAAGATCGTTGTCTGGTGGGGATTTCCAGTGGAGGTATCTGTGCCTTTACAGCAGCGTGGGAACATCCGGAGTGGTTTGGCAAGGTGATCAGTCATGTTGGCAGTTTTACCAATATTCGTGGTGGTCATGTTTATCCATCCTTGATTCGAAAAGCTCCACTGCGTCGTATTCGTGTATTTCTGCAGGCGGGTTCAGGTGATCTGGACAATGAGCATGGGAACTGGTGGCTGTCGAATCAGCAGATGCAGCGTGCGCTGGCCTGGCGGAACTATGACTATCAGTTTGCGGGCGGCGCTGGCGGGCATAACGGGCGTCATGGTGGCGCCATTCTGCCTGAGACACTGCGGTGGATCTGGAGGGATCATGTGGTGAAGCCAGTACAGGTTGAAGGTGATCATGTGGATCCTGCGACGGTATTCGCGAGCATGTCGATTGAATTCACGGGCGGGGAATATGTGCGGGAGACGTTTTCTTATCGTCTGCTGCGACCGGAGGTAATCGAGGAAGGGCAGCGTTATCCGTTGGTCGTATTTCTGCATGGTGCAGGTGAGCGTGGGGCAGAGAACCAGCGGCAGTTGCTGTATTTTCCGGAGCAGATGGTGCAGCCGAACTGGCGGGCGCAGTTTCCGTGTTACATTCTTGCGCCGCAGTGTCGAGCCGATCACAAGTGGATGAATGTGGACTGGTCGGCAAAGGAAGACCCGGCGCTGCCTGAGGTTGCCAGTGAGCAGTTGCAGGCGGTGATCCGGATGCTGGAGCGAACTCTGGCGGAAGAACAGGTCGATCGTTCCCGAGTGTACCTGACCGGACTCTCGATGGGGGGATTCGGAACATTTGACCTGGTAATGCGAAAGCCGGAGTTGTTTGCCGCAATTGCGCCGGTTTGTGGTGCGGCAGATGTAACGAAGCTGGGAATGGTGTCAGAGATCCCTGCCTGGGTCATTCATGGGGACGCCGACGCTGTGGTACTTGTGGACCGCAGTCGAAGTGCAGTGGCTGCATTGCAGCAGGCCGGTGGTCGACCGATTTACCAGGAGTTTCCCGGTGTCGGTCATAATTCGTGGACTCCGGGTTACGGAGATCCGGATGGCGTTGTGCCGTGGATGTTTCGACAGCGTCGGGCAGTTGAGGCGGAGTAGGCTGCTTCAGCTGGCTGCCGGGGGCGCAGCAGGCTGCAGAGTGAGCAGTGTGGTCGACAGTTTTTTCCACTCTGCTTCCCAGGTCATGTGCTCCTGTTGCATGGTTTCAAACGCCCGACGGGAGGCCTCTGCGATACGCTCCGGCTGCGTCAGCAGCGAGCACATTGCAGCTGCAATTTCGCTGACCTGCATCTGTGTGGACACGACCAGACCGGATTTCCATTTGTGTATTTGTTCCGGAATTTCACCTGATGCAGTAGCAATGACAGGAATTCCCATGGCCATGTATTCGTAGAGTTTGGTGCTGTTGGTACCGACCAGGTTGTAGCGTGGTGTATCCGCCAGCAGCGACATGCCGACGCAGTTGTGGGTGGCAGCGAAATCACGGAACCGGGCGGGCGAGATTTGTCGGTGCAGAACGATCTGCGGTTGTGCCTCCAGCCACTTCAGCAGCGTTTCATCGCCGGTGCCGAAGACGTGAAATTCAGCGGAGCTGCGGAGTTCAACAGGCAGGCTCAGGAAAGCTTCTGCTGCAGCGCGAACGCCTTTCTCTGCGAAGACACCACCGATGTAGACAAAGCAGATGTGTACCGCGGTGGCAGGGATCTGTCGGCCGTTTGAGTTCCAGACTGCGGGGGGGTAGTTGTGCAGTTCCAGCACGTTGCTGTTCCACTGCAGCAGATGCCTCCGCAATTCCTCGTTGTACTGATGGATGCAAGTGACGAGTGTGACATGCGGCACGAACAGTCGGTGAATGAGCCGGACTGCTTTGCTGGTCATGCGGACACGCAATGATGATCCGGTGCCTTCGAGGGAATTCATTTCGTAGAAGTCGTGTTCGTCATAGACCACCGGGGCTCGATGTCGAATTCCGAGTAATACGGCGATGGGCAGGACGGTCCAGTGGAAGCAGAAGATCTGGTCCACTGGCACAGAGACGTTGCCGACCGTCGTGCGGCAGCGTGAAGGTTGAGCAAACGGCAGTGTTTCCTCCGTTCGATTCAGGCTCCAGGCGTGCCTGGGAAGTGCGAGGATGCTCACGGCGGAACCGCTTTTCCAGAGCGATTCCACAAACAACGCCATGCGGCGATTGATCAGCCGGGTGCCGGAAATGCACAGGGCATGCTTTGCTGACCGTGGAATTTCGTTGACTTGACTGCTCATTGTATGTGCATGGACGTAACGCGGGGATTGGATTAGCAGGAGGCAGGGATCTTGTCGTATGCATGTTCGGCTGGCAACCGGCTGTCGGCTGGAAATCATCACGGTGGAGAGGATTCGGCAGCAGTGCGGGATCGCTGCTGAGCGGCAACAACCATGTCAACGGGGATTTGTTTCCTCCCACGGTCTGCGTTAGAATCATCCGCAGCGACGGTCCCGCGGTTGCGTTCAGGTTCGCCGCTCTGGTTTTCAGCGGCCGTGTTGGTCAGGGAAATCTGCAGGTACAATCGGAAATCCGGGAATGCTCAGATCCGGGGTGGTTAAGGTCCGGGACGGCGATCAGGAGTAGCAATGCTATGGGAAATGGGACCTGGAATTCTGGTCAGGTGCTGATGTGGGCGAAGCAGGCCTTCCGTCTGATGTCGGCAGTTGTGCTTTGCTGCATCTGCTCCGGCTGCGGAGGTTCCTCAGAGAATGGTGACGGCGAGCCGGTTACTGGTGCTGCGGCGGAAGCAGGGCAGGAGCAGAAGGCGGCCACTGCAGAGAGTGTGCAGGCAGAGGCAGCCACTCGTGATCGAAATGAGGTGTGGACTGACGCCAATGGCCAGAAGTGGTTTGGTAAGGTCCCGCTGGATGCGTTTTTTGACACGCCCTACGAAGTCGCCACCAACGGGACTTCGATTGGTGGACCTGCAGGGAACGCTGAGGAGTCTACCGGGGCAATGGCAGCAGGTGACGGAAATCCCCCGGAAGAGACCGTTGCGGTGGCGATGGCCGATTCCAGCGAGCCGCCGGCAGCAGATCCGGCTGTGGCATCGGCAGGTGGCAGCCAGACATGGAGCGAACTGATCTCTGCGCAGGTGCTTGACGACGAGGTCAAGAGCGTGCGGAATTTTCTGCAGGAAAACGTGACTTCTGTAGGAACGTATAATTCGTCCATGCTGATGATTCCTCCCCGAGCTGCGACGCTGGCAGCACTGGCAGAGCTGGCGCGTCAGGAGCCCGGTGATGTGAGCTGGGCGGAAGACGCAGGTTATGTACGTGATCTGGCCGGAAAGATGAATGAGGCTCCGCTGCAGCGGGGGGCGAAGGATCAGCGGCGGCTGATGGAACTTTACGAGGCGGTCAGCGATATTCTGAACCGGTCGACTCCTGCAGGTCTCGACGACCCTGCTGAGGGGGTGAGCTTTTCCGACGTTGCTGAGATGCAACTGCTGATGAAGCGGATTGAGTCTGCAGAGCAGCTGATGCGGACTGAGATTGGTTCCGAGGATGCGATCCGGGAGAAGGCGCAGTTTCTGGTCCACGAGGCATCTGTGCTCGGCACCTTGACTCGAATAATCAGCATGGAGGGCTATGGCTACGAGGACGATGAGGAGTTTCGGGGCTATGCCGGTCAGATTGTCAATGCCACGACTCAGCTGAAGGACGCCGCAGCGACTCAGAATTTTGGCGGATTTGAGGAGGCGATGTCCGCGATTTCGACCGCCTGCCAGGCATGTCATTCGGTGTATAAGAACAATTAATGCGAGTGGGATCTGATGACGGCGGCATAGCAGCACAAGTCGGCAGCACAAGTCGGCAGGATGAGTCGGCAGGATGAGTCGGCAGGATGAATTCGTAGCAGGGGCAGGAAATGACAGCAGGTGATTCCCGACTGGGACCGGCGGAGCTTCCGGGAGTGGCACAGTTTTCCATGGCCGGTCAGGTCGCCGTCGTCACTGGCGGCTCAAAGGGGCTCGGAGCAGTGATCGCTGCCGGGCTCGCTTCAGCGGGGGCGACGACGGTGATCGCGAGTCGCACGTTGTCGGAGTGTCAGCAGGTGGCGGAAGAAATCGAAGCGGCATGGGGGCAGCGTAGTCTTGCCGTCAGCTGCGATGTCACCAGCGAGGATTCTGTTGCGGCGATGGTGGCTCACGTGATGCAGGCCACAGGTCGCATCGACGCGCTCGTCAACAGTGCGGGAATCAACATTCGCGGTGGCATCTGTGATTTGAGCTACGAGCAGTTTCAGCAGGTGCAGCGAACAAATGTCGACGGAACATGGCTGGCGTGTCGGGCAGTGATTCCGCACATGCAGCGTGCCGGTTACGGAAGAATCTGCAATATCGCCAGTGCGCTTGGTCTGGTTGGACTTGCGGACCGGACGCCATACACCGCCAGCAAGGGTGCAGTGGTTCAGATGACCAGGGCTCTGGGGCTGGAGCTGGCGGGCACAGGGATTGTCTGCAATGCGATCAATCCCGGCCCGTTTCTGACTCCCATGAATCTTCCGATCGCGGAATCCGCAGAGGCTCTGAAGTTTATTGTGGGCGCGACGGCTTTGAATCGCTGGGGCGAATTACGAGAGATTCAGGGGCCGGCGATTCTGCTTTGCAGCGCCGCTGCCAGTTATATGACCGGCAGTCTGCTCACTGTGGACGCCGGCTGGACGGCGCGCTGAACTGTGTGTTGCCGTCGCCATGGCAGAATGAGCATTTTGTACGCGAAGGGAAATCGCATGAGATATCTGCTGCTGACACTTTGTCTGGCTGCGATGCCGTGTATGCAGGCTGATGCTGCTCCGCCCAATATCATCCTGGTAATGACAGATGATCAGGGGTATCCACCGGTAGCCAGACACGGGCATCCGTGGCTGCAGACCCCGAACCTGGATCAGTTCTTCGACAGCAGTACGCGGTTTGAACGATTTCTGGTGTCACCCACCTGCAGTCCCACTCGATCAGCACTGATGACCGGTCGGCATTCGATGCGAAACGGTGTCACGCACACGATACTGGAGCGGGAACGACTCACGCTTGACGCAGTGACATTACCTCAGGTGCTGGCAGCAGCAGGATACCAGACCGGCATCTTCGGGAAGTGGCATCTGGGTGATGAGGATGAGTACCAGCCGCATCAACGAGGCTTCAGTGAGGCATTCATTCATGGTGGCGGGGGCATCGGGCAGTCGTACGACTGCAGCTGTGCCGATGCACCGGGAAACTCCTATTTTGATCCGATCGTGCGACACAACGGCGTATTTCGGAAGACGCATGGCTTCTGTACGGATGTGTTTTTTGCAGCGGCCCGGGACTGGATTCTGCGATCGGCACAAAAGGAGGCTCCGTTCTTTGCTTACATTGCCACGAATGCACCGCACGGTCCGTTCCTTGCACCGGACGCCTGGAAGCAGCGATTCCTTGCACGCGGATTCTCGGAACAGCAGGCTGGTTTCTACGGAATGATTGAGAATATCGACAGCAACTTCGGGCTGTTGATGAGCCTGCTGGAGGAGCAGCAGTTGCTGCGGGAGACTGTGGTGATCTTCATGTCGGACAATGGCATGACAGGTGGCGGATCCGGTCGAGCCGGGATGCCGCTGGGAACCGACACTGGCGGGACCCCCATGAACTTCTGGAATGCAGAGATGAAGGGGCTGAAGGGGTCGCCTGACGAAGGGGGACTGCGGGTGCCGTTTTTCGTGCGCTGGGACGGCCATTGGCAGCCGGGTCGCACTGTGGACCGGATTGCCGGAG
>JALRDR010000841.1 GCA_023262145.1 Planctomycetaceae bacterium
GCAGCAGGTCGGTTCCGCTTCCGTCACTCAGCCCATGGGCAACGAGAACCAGAACAAAACGCTGCTGCAGTCCTGTCACCAGAGCTTCTCGACGGGAGACAGCCACGACGAGGTTTACGGGCAACGACGAAAAAAGGCATCTCAGCCGCTGGACTGAGCTGGCATCACTGTCAACAAGCAGCACGGAAGTATCTGACATACCGGGATCCGCTGGCTGGAACATGGCCACCACGTCAGCTCTTCGGGAATCTCCACCGGAAATCACGGAGCAGTTCGGGATTGGATCGCCCGGCAAACTGCTGCGTGCATTTCACTTCGGCCTCGTGCCATTGATTCGTACGACAGTGTCCTTCGACAGGCCAACGAACACAGATCAGTAACGTTCCCGAACAACTTCATCGTTGAAAATCGCAGGCTGCAGCTTGCAAATTCGGTGCCGTAACTGCCAGCACGACATTTTCACCCGTATTTCTGCAATGCGTGGATGGCTGCGGGGCAAACTTGCCGTCGATCTGAGCAGACGCTGCAGGATTCTCAGGCAGGTCGCAGGGCAAGGAAGTTTCGCAGCAGATCGTATCCTGATTCGGTCAGGAAACTCTCCGGATGAAACTGCACTCCATGTACCGGATGCTCTTTGTGCTGCAGCCCCATGACTTCAAATGCTTCCCCTTCATCTGCCACCCAGGCGGTTACCTCAAGGCAGTCGGGAAGGCTTTCGCGGGGTACGATCAGGCTGTGATACCTGGTCGCCGTAAATGGACTGGGAAGCCCGGCAAATACACCCTGATTTGTGTGAGAGACTTCAGATGTCTTGCCGTGCATGAGCCGTTCTGCGCGGACGACTTCTGCGCCGTAGACAGAGGCCAGTGACTGGTGGCCAAGGCAGACACCAAGAAGTGGGATGCGACTGCCAAATTCTGCGATCACAGCACAGGAAAGCCCCGCCTCTGCAGGACTGCAGGGGCCAGGGGAAATGATGATGTGGGAGGGATGCAGTGATTCAATCTCAGTCAGAGAAGTCTGGTCGTTTCGTTCGACGCGAATCTCCACCGCAGGATCAATCTCACCGATGCGCTGCACAAGATTGAACGTGAAGGAATCGTAATTGTCGAGCAGAAAGATCATGATCAGTGTCACACAGATGATCGGCTGAAGCTGGCAGAATGAGCCATCAACCGGTCAGGCCGCCCGGACCGGTTTGGTGAGGATACCACGCCGCGCGACGGTGGGAAACGTGCCAGGACCATTGAAATCCGCCTTCCCGAAATCCAGCGTTGGCGGCGGTTGGTTTCTGTTGTCTGCCGGGCTTACCTCTGCAGTCAGTTTCATTCCGGGACAGTTCACGGGCCACGGGCAGACATCACTACTTCGGAATGCCTCAACGCCGGAGTGACCCTTGGATGCAGGACAGAAACGACATCACAGTGAATACACACCCTCAACACAGATGACATCAAAAAGAAACACTACACCATCCGCATCATTCCATAAACCGTTTCATGATTTGAACTTACAGAATGAATGAGTTTTGGCACGGGGCATGCATTGCAAGGGAGCAGTTCGTTCGCGATTTTGAATCTGGTCTCTCTGACAAAGGAGCCGTGCCATGAAGAACCGACTCACTCAATTGCTTGCTGTCCTCACCGTATCAGCAACATTCAGCAACAGTGCTCCGGCATCAGCGAATGATCTGATTGATTTTCTGAACGCAGTTCAGGCGATCAGTCGTGCGGCAGATCATCATTCGCGGCCGGTGCATTCTGTGCGTCGTCCGGAAGTTGCGGTGCACATTGGCAGCTCATCGCCTGGCATGCGGCTGGCGGAGCGTGCTCCACGAAGCGTGCTGGATATGCCACGTTCGTCGTATCCGCATCGGAGCATGAGCCATTACCACGTGGGAGACATCGTCACTCGTCGCGTGCCACTCAGCCCCTGTGTCCGCATTCGCAATGAGCACTGCATTGCTCCGGATGCCATCCCGGTGGCGATGGCGGTGCGGGACCCGCACTACTGCCACGCCGGAGATCACGAGGAACTGGTGTTTGTTGAAGTGCTGCTGCCACAGTGCGAACTGGAGCGGGTAACGATCTCTCCCAGCCGTACTCGAATACGGCTGGACTACGAGCACTACAGCGTAACGCTGTTCAGCTGCAATGATGTTGTGACCATCACATACGGGCACTGATTGTGCGGCGAAACTGTTGCGTTGCTGGAATGTGGCATGGACGCGGTCGAAGAGCCGATCGCATTTGCACGGCAGTCAGCGGGGCGACCTGGGCTGGTCGTCACCTGCTGGCTGCCGTCAGTTTGTGACAAGTTGTGTTTCGGCGATGTGAATTGCCTTCATCATCGCACGAGCCTTGTTGATGGTCTCTCGGTACTCCATTTCCGGAATGCTGTCGGCAACAATTCCGGCACCGGCCTGGACATAAACGCGTCCACCGGTGAAGACGAGTGTGCGGAGCGCGATACAGGTATCCATGTCACCTGTGAAGTCGAAGTAGCCGACGGCTCCACCGTAGGGCCCGCGTTTATGCGGTTCCACTTCATCAATGATTTCCATGGCGCGCACTTTCGGGGCCCCGGAAACGGTTCCGGCCGGCAGTCCGGCCCGCAGTGCTTCTGTGGCGGTGAGTTCTTTCCGCAACTGCCCACAGACATTTGAAGTGATATGCATCACGTGGCTGTAACGCTCCACTACCATGACATCTGAGAGCACAACGCTGCCGTAATCGGCAACACGACCGACATCATTGCGAGCGAGGTCAATGAGCATGACGTGTTCTGCGCGTTCCTTGGGATCGGCCAGCAGATCCCGCTCCAGTTCTGCGTCTTCCCTCGCGTTTCTGCCGCGTGGCCGGGTTCCGGCAAGTGGGCGGATCGTGGTTTCCCGATCTTCAACTCGCACCATGATTTCAGGTGAACTGCCCACCAGTTCCGTATCAGGCGTTCGCAGCAGAAACATGAACGGACTGGGGTTGACCATTCGCAGGGCACGATAGACCTCCAGCGCCGACGCTGTAGTCTGCTTTTCAAATCGCTGACTGATGACCACCTGAAAGATGTCACCAGCTCGGATGTAGTCGCGGCATTTTTCAACAGCGCTGCAGAACTCAGGCTCGGTGAAATTGGATGCGGCTGTTGTGGGTGGTTCGATGGTCAGATCAACGTCGGTCAGGCGGGCATCTTCTTCAGTGAAGGCAAGTTGCCGACAGACAACATCCAGTCGCTCTTCGGCAGCAGCCCGACTTTCTTCCAGATCGCCTGTCCGGGTGTCTGCCAGAGCAACAACGTAGATCAGTTTGCGGATGTGATCGAACACCACCATGGCATCATAGAACGAAAAGCAAAGGTCTGGCAGATGCCGGTCGTCATGCGGGACATTTGGCAGATGTTCGGTGTAGCGAATCACATCGTAAGCGGCATAGCCAACAGCCCCTCCCAGAAATCGGGGCAATGAATCAAGCGGAACCGCACGGCACTCTGCAATGCGTGCATCCAGCACCTGCAATGGATCCGTATCTTCAATGACTTCTTCTGTACCGTTGCGGTCAGTGATTGTGACCTGCCGACCCGTTGCACGAATGGTCAGAAATGGCCCGCTGCCGACGAAGCTGTAGCGGCCGATCTTTTCACCTCCCACAACACTCTCGAACAGGAATGCGGACTGATCACCGCAGATTCTCTGAAAGGCAGTAACCGGCGTCAGACTGTCAGCTGTCAGCTGTCTGTAGACGGGGACATACCGAGCCTGCCGGGCCAGTTCAGAAAACTCAGCGGACGTCGGAAGCGTTGTTGGAGATTTCATGGGAGTATCAGATTCGGGGGGCGGCGACGCACATTGGAATTCTGCGGATTCAATCTTCCAGCAGCGACAGGATTGTGATGGATTGAGTCATCTGATCAAGGATGGATTCCACCTGTTCCAGTTCATGATCGGTACATTGCCAGAGACACAGAAGCGAAGCTTCCGAAACACGAACACTGCCAATGAACGCCGTGTTCAATAGTTCCACGCAGGAAAAACGCACGCGGGCAGATGTTGCATCCATACCCGAAATCTGTAGTTCTGCCGGTTCACTTTCCAGATCTTCGTATTCTTCCCGAAATGCCTGCAGGCAGGAATCCAGAACCTGCTGGGCAGGAGGGCAGGAAGGAATGATGCGGAGCAGCCAGAAGCACGTCTCATCGACCGCTACCGACAGAATGACGTCCTGGCCGTCACTCTCCTCGCTCAACTCCCAGTAACCCGGATAGACAAAACTCACACCATGCCCGCTGTATTCGGCCAGCAGGATTTCTGCTTCTTTGCTCATTCGATTTGTTAACCGGCTGATTCAGCCTGATCCTTCTGAAGTGTTCTTCCGGACTGCTGCCGCATTCTGTCGTCCGGAAGTCTGCAGTTGCAGCATTTCGACCGCAAAAGAGTAGAACATTGCGAAGTACACGTATCCCTTGGGGATGTGATGGTCAAACCCATCGGCAACCAGCAGTACCCCGATCAGCATCAGAAACGACAACGCCAGCATTTTGACACTGGGATTCCGCTCCACAAAATCCACGATCGCTTTGGAAAACAGCAGCATACCAGCCACCGACAACAGAATGGCGGTGATCATGATCGGAATTGGTCGGGGCAGGTCCTCCGTCATTCCTACCGCTGTAATCACGGAGTCGACAGAGAAAACCACATCGATCATGAGAATCTGCAACAGCACGGTTCTCAGGCTCACCGCAACTGTGGTTGATTCAGAATCCTCCGGACCTTCCTGCAGTTTGTGATGGATCTCCCGAGTTGCCTTGAAGATCAGAAACAAGCCCCCGATGATCAGGATCAGGTCCTTTCCGGACAGATCGAAACCGCCAGCGGAAATCAGACTGGCTTCCAGACTCATGACCCAGCCAATTGCCAGCACCAGCAGAATTCGGGAGCAGACAGCAAGCAGCAGTCCTATGACACGCGCCCGGTCCCGCTGCTGTTCCGGCAGCCGTCCACAGAGAATGGCTATGAAAATGACGTTGTCAATTCCGAGTACAAGCTCAAGAGCGGTCAGTGTCAGAAGTGCTGCCAGTGCCTGAGTAGTCAGCAGAGTCATCACGGTAGGCTGTTCCCATTGAGAATTCCGCCAGAACAGCGGACGTTTACAGCCGCTGAGGATACGGAATGCGGGATACATGTTCGATATCAGCTGATTCCGTTTCGTGGCGATTCCTCAGTTTCTCGCCCTTCATGAATTTTCCGGCATTCGTCTGAACTCCAAAACCTGTTAAATATTCACTGGATCCTGCTACGTGTGATGCCTGAACAGAGTGTCGTCTGCGCCTCGCAATCACGGCATCACAGTCAGCTCATCACCACCGTCCCATCAGCTCACTCTTCGAAAGGCAAACTCATGCGAATCTCTCTGGCAACAGCTCTTCCGGGAATCATGCTGGCCGTTCTGATCGGCTGCGGAGAATCTCAGCCCGCCACCTCCACCGTCGCCACCACCGAGGCAGCAGAACCAGCTGTCGAAGTAGCCAACACAGTCTGCCCGATTATGGGTAATGAAATTGACCTGACTGCTGTGAGCGCGGAAACGTTGGTGGAGTGGAACGGCAAGAAAGTTGCCTTCTGCTGCCCCCCCTGTAACGACGAATGGGTCAAACTCACCGACGCCGAGCGTGCCGATCGTCTGGCAAACCCACCATCGCACGGAGAATGATGCTTGCCACGGATCGGCTTTGCTCATTTGCAGCACAGCCGGTTCCTGCGTTTCCGCGTTCCTGGCATTAACGGCCGCTGGTCGGTGCCACTGATGACCAGAACTCCATCTTCCCAGCCCCCAACTCCCTCCCACTGATTCCTCAGTAACTTGCTGGCAACCAGTTCATGTTTGGCGAATTCGAGCAGTTTGAACGACTCCGACAGGTCTGGTCACAGGTCCGTATTGAGCGGCACGTGGAAACAGGACTATTTACATTCGGAGATTCCGACCTGCCCTACTATCTGGTCACAACGTCCGGCACAGATCAACTGGTGCGGGTCCGTCGCGGCAACATCAGTATCACCAGAGCACGCATTATCACACCGGAATCAATGAACCCGGAACTGCGTAACTTCTTCGCAGAACAGGACGACATTGGGATCATTGAATTCCTCATGTCCCGAACGGCTGCTTTTTCCAACCTGAAGCTGGTCAACGAATCCGGACCGGAGCGAATCGTCACCGACACTGTTGAGGAAGCGGTGGACAAGCTGAACCGTCAGCTGGACGCAGAAGATGAAGAGCAGGTGGCCATCCTGTCAGCTCCTGCAGAACTTGGCGGATTCGCTGTCTTTCGCTATGCCACTGAACGGATTCTCGCCAGTGCTCCCGGTAACATTCAGGAACTGCGCGAACGCGGGTTTTTACCCTGATCACTGCTGCCCGCAGCAACTGCCGCTGCCGCTGCCGTTGATGTTGCCATTGCCGTTACCGTTGCAGTTACAAGATCAGCGGTCGCCTTAACTGTTCCATCCCAACCGCCCTGCGGAGACTCATGCATGCTCCTGAAATCACTGTGTCGCTTTGGTTCGTTAATCGCCATTCTTGCCTGCGGCGGCGGATACGCTGCTGACGAACAATGGCAGCCTCTGTGGCCTGACGGGACGCCCGGTGCCAAGGGCACGACAGATCGTGACATCCCTGCACTGCTGGCACGCCCGGCCGCCAAAG
>JALRDR010000849.1 GCA_023262145.1 Planctomycetaceae bacterium
AACTCTGTACCGGCATAGCCCACATCCTGCCAGCCAAGATCATCCGCCATAATGAATATGATATTCGGAGGACGCTCGTCCCCACGGCAGAAACCAGTCGTTACTCCGCAGACAACCAACAGCAGACTGCAGATGGCAGACCATCGAATACCCATTGAATCCCTCACTTTTCTCACCGCTCTGCACATCCGCAACAGCAGAATGACTGTCGCCGAAAGTATGGTTCGACTGTTCTCTCTGAACAGGTGCATGCCGTTCAGGGAACGGTTGAATATCAACGAAACAGCTACTCCGCGGTGATCCACGATTCCACAAAGTTGACATATTTCATGGATTTGCCTGCTGCTGTAAACCAGCTGTAGATCACATGAATCCGACCGTCCCGCGTCTGGATTACGCAAGGGTAGTGGTAACTTCCCGAGGGATGCTGTTCAAGATGCCGAGTCGCATTCCAGGTCCGCCCTTCATCCGTGGAAAGACTCACCGCCAGACTGTTGCGACCTGCTGTCGAATCATTATACACCAGCACCCAGTGACCATTACGCAATCGAACACCATCCAGACCGGAACCGGGGTTCGGCAGTGCGGTGGAAGTGACCGGGCCCCATGTTTCTCCCGCATCGCCTGATTCCGCAGTGCGAATGCGCTGCGTCAATCCGTTTTCACGCATGAAAGCAACGAGCGTTCCATCCTGTCGTTCCAGAACGGCAGCCTGAATCGCACCAAAACCAGTGGTCGGCTGCCCGGCCCGCCATGTCTTCCCTTCGTCGTCACTGATCGCCATCAGCACCAGCGAAAACGTGTCACTGTACAAGGGAAGCAGCATTCGACCGGATTTGAGCACCACGGGTTTGCAGCGAGGCTGCCATCCCAGTCGCTGCCAGAGCGGATCGGGCAGTCGCAGGCGAACCATGCTGATTTCCTGCCGCAGTCGCTCGGGAATGTCGGAGTACTGACGTACCTGTTCATCCAGCGAGGCCCGGGCAGCATCCGAAAAATCCGCTGGCTTCAGAAACAAGACCTGCTCCTGGTCCCAGCGCGGTGCCCCCTGCTGAAGCGGCATTTCCGAACGCAGCATGATGGTCAGACAACTTTCCCACGTATTGGCCAGAATGATGGGACGAAACAGGAACAGCGCCCCATCCGGCGAACAATGCAGAGCCGTATTGCAGTCTGGGAATCCTGGCACATCGGCCATGACGAATGCGTCTGACCAGTCTGCGAAACCGACTGCTTTGCGGGCCCCCATGACTGCAACATCATCGGCCTTTCGCTCTCCCGAACCACGATACCACGATGCAATCAGACTGCCGTCCGATAACTCAGCAAGTGAAGGAGCATGGTTGTGGTCGGAACGAGGAGCAAACAGCAATTGGGCCGCAAGACCCGATTCCACTTCGCCCGACTGAGGCGCAGCAACCACCGTTGAGCCAGACCAGGCACTGGTCAGCAGTACCAACGAGCAGAAAAAGGCAACGTGGTGCGTTGCAGACATGCAGTGCCTCCCGAACGACGCCGAGCAGTGGCGACGCTGCAGCAACTAAGATGCAATCGACCAGCCGCCTGTAGTTGTAATCAATTCGAGAGAAATTCACAGACTGGGAGGAGATGTCTGAGATCAGGCAGCAGGGTGCAATGCGGGGTTCAGGTGGCACTCGGCATTGGTCCAACAGTAACAACCGGATGACAACGCCAGTCTGAACGAACATCAGACACCCCGGCG
>JALRDR010000874.1 GCA_023262145.1 Planctomycetaceae bacterium
GCATCCTCTAATTGACCGTAATGGAAATCTGCTGGCCTGGGCGATAGCCAGCGATCTGCCGGCCAACGTCATGGACGTCCGTGATCACGTTATCGCCGATCAGCACAATCAGATCTCCGCGGCGAAGTCCTGCAGTTGCGGCCATTGAGCCGGCTGTGACGTTGTCGATGTATGCCGGCGTGCGTGGCAGAAACTTCGGCATCATTGTCAGACCAAAACCTGCTGTCAGCTGTCGGTCCGTCAACGGCGTTATGGTCTGCATGTTTTCGGTGATCACCCGAGAAGATGTTCCCTGCAGCAACTGCTCCACAACCGGAGCCAGAGTGGTAAACGGCACTGCATAGTTGACCCATGTTCGACTGGCCCTGTGTCGCACTTCGCGCCCAAGCAGTCCCAGCGGTCGTCCCTGTCGGTCCGTGAGCAGTCCTCCTGCAGCCCCGGAGTTGTTGGTCACTGCATCAATAATCCAGACAGGTGTCTGCAGCGGAAAGTCCCAGCGTCCCTGAGCCGCTTCCAGAGGCACACTTGCTGCCAGAACACCATGCACCACGCTGACCGGTTCGTTTCCTGCAGCGACTCGAAACATGTTGCTGAAGGCGAGCACAGGAGTTCCGGGTGCAGCTTCAATGGCAGTCTGCAGGTCAAGAAATGGGAGAGTCTGTCCTTCAGGAAGTTTCAGCTGCAGCACTGCCGTATCGGTTGGCAGATTTGTTCCCGTGGTCTCTGCGTCGAGTCGCTGACCATCTGCAGTCACCGCAGTCAGACTGCCCGCAGTGATCAGATGGCTGGCCACTGTGAGCACATGCCCCTGCGGAGACACGATTATTCCGGTGCCATAGGAATCAAGGTTGCCGCCACCAGCCCCGAAGAGCTTGACCACGATGCTCTGGGCGTTCTGCAGTACCTGCTCATCAGCAAGTGCAGCATGATGCTGCAGCAGTCCGCACAGCAGCGTGGCGATCCACACAGTCAATCGCTTCATCTGGACGCTCCCCTGCGGCTCGGTCTGCCGACCTGAAACCATACTGGTGTTTCACTTATGGGGTCGATGATCCCGATTTCTGCCGGAAAACTGACTCCATCTTCAGTCGACCATTCGTTGAAGACTACGCGTGCTTCGTCAATGGCCACGCCATATTGCAGATCCAGGGCAACCGGCCAGTGCTGATCGGGTGAAAAGTACCAGCGTCCCTGACGCAGTCCGCTGCGGCTGATGAGGACGGACAGATTCTGCTGCAGCGGGATGTGAACGGTGGAACCGAACGCTGTCACTTCGTCAAAACCGGCATCCTTCATTGTCAGCAGGCTGAGCAGTTCTCCGACGGCAGCCAGAATTCCGGGAAATCCTGCGGGTTCTTCATTGGGATCAGGTTCGCTGCGGGACTGCAGCCAGGCCTGATCTCCGAGACGATATCCGGTAGTTTTCGGAGTCACTGCCAGAACTCCCGGGGGGCCGGCCGGTGCATTCCTGGGGGTGAATTCAATGCTCCATGTTTCCGCCTCAGGCAGGCCAGGTGCTGCCGGCAGGCGGTCAAGGATCTGATTCTTCTGCCTGCGATTGAAGTAGAAGTTGCAGTAGCCACGCCGTTCCTCAAAGCGTTCGGTCAGCGACCTGGGGAGCTCTTCCCTGCCCGCGGGTTCTTCAGCTTCAGGCTCTTCGGGCATGGGACCTCGCCGCTGGCGACGTTCCATCGGAAGCTCCGGGGCAGCTTCAAAGTCATGAATGGGCATCAGTCGGATGGTGGCCAGGTGTGCGCCGTCAGCATCCGTCCACTGCATCGGCAACCGCGTTCCCTCTGGATAAATACCAATGATGTTCTGCAGCTGATTGGAGGAACTCAGCGGTCGCCCCGCAAACGAAGTCAGCACTGCTCCACTGCGAAGTCCTCTCCGCCATGCTTCCGACAGTTCAGAGACCTGAGTGACAATGACATCGCCGTTCTCTGTCGTCGCTGCAGCAAAGCCGCTTCGTCCATGATCAATAATCAGCCCGCTCTTCAGGTGTTCCACAAAGAGCAGCACCTGATTGACGGAGATTGCATACGCAGCACCTGAATTGACTCGTCCACGTTTCTCAAATGACGCACGACCATTGATCCCGATCCAGAATCCGCTGCGGTCGAACAGCGGTCCGCCGGAGTTCCCCGGGTTGATGGAGGCATCAATCTGGATGCAGTCGGTGTACTCCAGAAATGTCCCGGATGGATACTGGTAACGGTGTACTCCACTGACAATTCCGTACGTTACAGTGGGAGTGAAATCGGTGGCCAGCAAAAAGGGATTTCCCAGTGCCAGCGCTTCATCTCCGACCTGCACGCTGTCACTGTTGCCAGGTTCTGCAGCCGGGAAGTCGTCTCTCCCGAGCAGCTGGATGAGGGAGACATCACCGGTCGGATCAATCCCGACGATCACCGCGTCATAGACGCGTCCATCGTTGAGTCCACACTTCAGAAAGGAGCCCGCTCCGGCAGTAACGTGGTAATTGCTGATTGCAAATCCGTCCGACGAAATCAGTACTCCGGACCCCCCTCCGGCTCCACCTGGGTCCATCACACAGACAACGCTCGGCGCAATTCGATTGAGAACAGCGATGCGATGCTGTTCCTTCTGCAGCAGTGATTCCTCTGCGCAGGCCG
>JALRDR010000977.1 GCA_023262145.1 Planctomycetaceae bacterium
TTCGTGTTCTTTGTCGATCAGCACGAGGATCTGCAATTGCGAGTGGATCCGCTGACGGGCAAAGTGGTGAACGAGCCAGAGGTGCCGGTGGAGCAAGGGAGGCCGGACGAGTGAATCCGAAGCCGGCATGTTGTTACCTGCGTGCCGCCCTGTCCGGGCTGTGCCTTCTGGCCTGTATCCGGATACAGGCTGCGGAGTTGCCGAATATTGTCTGGATCAATGCGGAGGACATGAGTCCTCATCTGGGCTGCTACGGGCATCCGGACGCCCACACACCGCAGATCGATGCGCTTGCTCGACAGGGCATCGTGTACCGCAACGCATTTGCAACGGCCCCGATCTGTTCCCCGTCCCGATCCTGTCTGGCAAGCGGGCTCTACGCGACCAGCCTTGGGACACAGCACCTGCGTTGCGAAGTGAAGATTCCCGAGCGGATTGTGCCACTGGCGGTAAGACTGCGGCAAATGGGGTACTTCTGCACGAACACCGGAAAGTCAGACTACAATTTTTCAGCGGACGGAATCTGGGATGAATGGTCGGCTGACCCTGCACCCTGGAGAAAACGCCGCTCAGGTCAGCCGTTCTTCAGTTTCATCACGATTGGAGAGACGCACGAAGGACGCATCAACTTTCGCGATCGTTACGAGGAGGCGACGGCAGGGTTGCCCGCGTTACTGCGTCACAATCCGCAGCAGGTGACAATTCCACCGTTCTATCCGGATACTGCAGAGATCCGTTCCATCTTCGCCGGCATGTATGATCTGGCCACGGTTTTTGACAGCAGGGTTGGAGTGATTGTGGAAGCACTGCGTGAGCAGGGTGATCTGGAGAACACGATCATCTTCATCTTTGGTGATCATGGCAACGGCCTGCCGCGTTACAAACGCTGGCTCAACGATTCCGGTCTGAGGGTGCCGCTCGTGGTGTTTATTCCTCCAGGGTTTTGCGGCATGAGTAATCCCGGAGAGGCCCGTGGGGCCGTGACCAGCGCGAGTGGGAATCTGCAGTACACAACGAGTGAACGACTTGTCAGTTTCGTTGATTTCCCGGCGACAGCTCTGCGGCTTGCCGGAGCAGAGACAGCGGCGGAATTGCAGGGTATTCCATTTCTGGGGCAGGATACAGCAGCGGCAAGAGAGTTTGTCTTTGGTGCACGCAGCCGAGCCGACGACATGTTCGAAGTCTCGCGCAGTGTCTGTGACGGTCGCTTCATGTATGTGAAGCATTTCCTGCCTCATTTTCCGTACATCCAGGATTCCGTGATCTTCGATGATCGCAAGGCATCGCTGCGTGAGTTGCGGCGACTGCATCTTGCCGGGGAGCTGAATCCCGTGTGCGAGCGTATGTGGAGCCCTCGCAAGCCGCTTGAGGAGCTCTACGATCTGCAGGCGGATCCGCATGAACTGGAGAATCTGGCGGAGTCCGCTGAGTATGAGCCTGTGAGGAAGCGTCTGGAGACGCGGCTGCGGCAGTGGATCGTTGAGCATCGCGACAGTGGATTCCTGACTGAGGCGGAATACCAGATTCGAGCAGAGAGGGAGGGTACGACACCATTTGATGTGCTGCAGGATCCCGCGCTGCAGCTGGCTGAGATCGTGGAAATGGCCTGGCGGGTTGGTGACGACAGCTTAACGGCTGCGGAGCTGATGCAGGGGATGCGGCACGAGGAGGCTGCGGTTCGCTACTGGGCCGCCACGGCCTGCACAGCAAGCCTGCGATTTGAAGATGATCGACACGAGGGGATTAAGGTGTATCGGCTGCTGTCCCCCGTATTACTGGGTGCGCTGAGTGACGAATCGCCGTCAGTGCGGATTGCGGCAGCGGAAGCAGTTCTGAGTATCGCTGCGCCGGCATCAGAGCACCAGCAGGCGGTCTCGGTACTCGGCGAAGTTCTGCAGGATCTGCGGCCGTGGGTATCACTGGAGGCGGCCAGCGCTCTGGCGCGACTCGGAGATTCCGGGCGAGCACTGGTATCGACGATGAAGCACGTTGTCAGCAGGAATCGAGCGGCACCTGGTTCGAATCGCCCTTACAAGGATTTCAATTACGCCTCGTTCACCGGGTGGGCGCTGGAAACGGCGCTCACACGTTGCGGCGAACTGGCCTTTGTGAGCGAGATCAACAGTGGAATGTGAAGCGGCAGCCTTCGCCCTGTGGTCGGGACGAACGTGTGCGGGGTGTCGTTGAAAGCGTGTGTTTTGCATCCGCTGCGCTGGTTTCGGAACTGGTTTCGTTAAGATGTGCACAGCCGGACGCAGCGCTCCGGCAGGCCGATGGATTCGAATCGCGTGCTCAGAGAAAGCAGGAACGATGAACAAGCGGAGAGCTTCGGGAGTGTTACTGAGCCGATGCCTGCTGTTGCTGCAGGGGTTTATCGTAGCGGCAGTTGCCTTCGGCAATGCCAGGGCCGCTGAGCCCCCGGTTTCCAGCGTCGCCGCAGCATCCGAACTGCAATCTGAGTTTTACGCAGCGGATTCTGTGCAGGAGGTACATTTGACCATTGCGGAAAATGATCTGCGGAGAATGCACGAAGCCCTCCCGGAACGGATTTCTGTACCCGCTGTATTTCGCTGGAGGGATCAGGTATTTCCTGACGTGGCGGTACGTTTCAAGGGCAACAGCTCTTCCAGCCCACAGCAGCAGCACAAGCGTAGTTTTCTGGTGCGCTTTGACGAGTATTCAGAAGACACGCGCTTTCTGGGGATGCGGCGTGTGTCATTCGATAACGGAGTTCAGTTCGGCAGTCTGTTCAGCGAACCGATCATTACTGAGATCATGCGGGATCTTGAGATTCCGGTGCATCGCTGCAATTACGCGAAGCTGTATATCAACCAGCGGTACTATGGAGTGTATGGGAATGTGGAGCGGATCGATGACACATTTCTGCAGCGGCAGTTTGGGAATGCGAATGGCCTTTTGTTCAAGGTGGATGAGGGTGGACCGGGTGGTGATCTGCGTCTGTTCAGTCGTGAGCCGGACGCGTACGGTCGAGCCTTTGAACTGAAGCATGGCGACAGATCGCAGGCGTATGAGCAGCTGCTGAGTTTTGTTCAGCTGGTCAACGCGCCAGCCCCTGCTCAGGAAGCTTTGGCAATTCAGTCGGAGTTTCACATGCAGCCATTTTTGCGCGTCACAGCGGTGCTGCTGTTTGCCGGGGCCTTTGATCAGCTGACGGGTTGGAATCCGCACAATTACTATCTGTATCGTGATCCTGACGATGAGCGGTGGCATTACCTGCCGTGGGATCTGGATGTCGGATTCTGCGAGGTTGCATTCGGGAGAATTCAGGTGCTGCGTGACTGGCACGCTGCATGGCCGGCGCCGGGTGGAACCCCCAGCCCCCTGCTGGAGCAGCTGCTTGCATCGCCGCAGTTACGTGGTGAATATCGCCGCGTGGCAGCTGAGATACTGGAGCGTTTCTTTCAGCCGGAGTCCATGTGTGCTCGGATTGATCAGAAGTATGAGCTGATTCGTGAAGCGTTGCACTCGGATCCGTTCCCGCACGCGCGAGTGACCAATCCTGCGGACAGCGGGTACGATTCGATCGTGCAGTCCATGAAGGAGTTCGTCGTGCGGCGCTATGCGACTGCGCGGCAGCAGCTTGCCAGTCCGGGGCAGCGTCCGCAGTTCGCTCAGCCACGGGAGGCACAACCGCAGCCCGGTCCATCTTCACCTGATGCACCGTCTGAGCTTGCTTTGGTTTCTGTGACGTCGGCGGGGGTTGCCCTGAGGTGGAGGGATAACGCAGAGAATGAGGCGGGTACGATCCTGCAGCGTGCTGACGGCGAGGAGGGGGCGGGAGGCTCGAAATTCAGGAATCACATCGGGCAGCCCGGCGGTAACATTACCAGCGTGACAGATCCAGGTGTGCGGCCCGGTGGTACTTACCGGTACCGCGTTTATTCCATCCGTCCGACACCACGTGGAATGAGTGGAACCGGTGTTTCCAACGTGGTGACCGTGACCGTTGAGCAACCGCTCAACTGAATTGGCTTCCATGACAGTGCTGTCTGCGACAGTGCAGCTTTACTTTGTTTTTACAGTGGACAGATCAGTATGAATACAGGCGATGCAGTGGAGGGTTCACGCACGATCCTGAACTTACGTGGCGGCTATCGTTTTCTTCCCGGCATCGAACCGTACTCGTCCGGTGTGGTTGCAGCTTCTGGTTTTGAGATTGTGCATGTGACGCTCACTGCTGCAGTGCCGTGGCATGCCGGGCTGTGTGC
>JALRDR010001017.1 GCA_023262145.1 Planctomycetaceae bacterium
GTACTTGAACAGAACTCACTTGTGAGGAATCGTTGGGGGATTTATGGGCAGCATGCGGACTGGATCGTGCTGACATCCAACCAATATGAGCAGAACCAGCTGGCTGAGGTGGAGTGGGGTGACGACGTGCGTTATGTGACACGCAACGACCAGCCAACCGCACCTGCCCCCCGTGATCAGGAATTCCAGCTCACCGGTCCAATTCGGCTGGACCCCGGACAATCGGCGCAGTGGCAGATTAAGGATGTCCTGTCGAAGTCGGATTCTGTGGAGGGGATTTCGTGGCGTATCGACGATGGAGTTCCATCGCAGGCTGCGGAGATCAGGACGGCCGGACTGGCACCCGGATTTCATCAGTTGAGCGTCAATGTGGAGCGAGACGGACACACATATCAGCTCTGGCGCGATCTGTACGTTGTCCGTCCTGTCGAGGAACTTGGAACAGAGGCAGAAGATGTCCATTGGAGTGTTGCGGATTTTGCTGAGCGTCGGCAGAACTCAGAGCAGATTTCCGTAATCTCCAGCAACTTGACGGAGCAGTCGGCGATTTGTGGGGAACGTTGTCTGCGGGTGCGGATTTCTCCGTATTCGGGGCAGCGTGTTGTTCTGCTGACGGAGGTTCCACAGTCGATTTCTGAGCGAACAGCAGACCTCCAGATGTGCAGTTTCTGGCTCAAGGCCCGCAATTCAGATCTGACGGGCTGGCAGGGCGGACCATTTCTGTTTCTTGAAGGGAGCGACGGGAAGCGCTGCTGGGTTGAGCCTGCAGCCGGGAAAGACCTGATGCGAGAAGTAGAGCATCCAGAGCAGAAGATGGGCTGGCGACTGGTGCAGATTCCGCTGTCTGATCAGGGCAAGTGGCAGAAGAGTGGTGAGTTGCCAGAGCGACTGCAGCGAATTGGCCTCGGCTTTGACTCCTGGGGGGCTCCTCCACTGGAAATTGAGATTGATGGCCTGACAATTGAGTAAGTGCAGGCTGCGGCATACAGTATCGTGCGGGCTGGTGTTGCCGGCTGGCAGTGAAGGAATTTGCGGGACGGCCGCTGTGTACAGACGGTGAGGACAAGATGTTTTTCTGGTTCAGAGAAATTACAGGGTGGCTTTTGCTGCTGGGTTCGCTGGCGGTCCTGTGGCTCGCTCTGACGACAGTCATGAATCCAGAGAGTCCGAAGATCGTTGAGGCAGCAGTCATTCTGGCGGCAGCGCTGGGACTGATGCGAACAGGTCTGCTGCTCATTCGTCTTTCCACCGCCGCACGGCTGAGTGCCATACAGCAGTCAGATACTCCAGCAGACGGCCACTGATGACTGTCACATCCGCAGGCAGTTCTCACCGGCACGAGGTCGGCAGTATGCGGGAACTGCTGCATACAGCGGTTCCGTTGATGGTCAGTTCCGGAACGCAGGCATTGATGAACGCCGCAGACCGTGCAGTGCTGGCCGGCTGGTCGGCAGACGCCCTCGCGGCCGTATCGCCTGCCTCCATGCTGTACTGGACCTGCATCTGTATTCCGCTGGGGGTGGTGCTTTACGCCAACACATTTATAGCTCAGTACGACGGCGCCGGGCGAAATGACAGAATGATGGCAGCGCTCTGGCAGGCAGTCTGGATTTCGCTGCTGGCAGGAGGAGTGCTGCCGCTGTTGATTCCGGTCAGTCATCTGCTGCTGCTTGCAAGTGGGCAGCAGCCTGAAATCGCCGGTCTGCAGAGCATCTATTTCAATACGCTGTGTGGAGGCAGTTCGCTGATTCTTCTGGGGAGTGCCCTGAGCTGTTATTTTGGCGGTCGTCGTCGGACTCGCCTGGTGATGAGCGTAGGCTTCGTGTCAGTTGGAATCAACTTTCTTCTGGACTGGCTGCTGGTCTTTGGATGGGGGCCAATTCCGGCGATGGGGATTGGCGGAGCCGCCGTGGCCACGCTGTGCGCACGATTCTGTGAGATACTGATTTATTCGTGCCTGATCGCGGGCGAGGCGCGAAGGGATGGTTTTGGTCTGCTGGATCATTGTCGTCCGACCGCCAGCTATCTCATGCGCTACCTTCGGTTCGGCGTTCCGTCAGGACTGCATTTCTTCGTTGACTATTCCGGGTTTGCTGCCTTCCTGCTGATGATTGGCAGCGTAAGTGGCGACGCACTTGGCGCAACGAATCTTGCATTCAGTGTCAATGGTCTGATCTTTGTGCCTCTGCTTGGATTCGGCACGGCTGTACAGACGATTGTCGGACATCATATCGGAGCTGAAGATACTCCCGCAGCCCTGCGTACAACCCGCCATGCTGTTGTTACCGGCACGGTCTGGACCGGGGTGACAGGTGCAATGCTCGTGATGTTCCCGG
>JALRDR010001060.1 GCA_023262145.1 Planctomycetaceae bacterium
CTCATTGCAGATCCGGACATCGACCTGGTGGATGTGTGTCTGCCTACGGATCAGCATTTTGAGGTGGTGCTGGAATGTCTGCGAGCGGGCAAGCCGGTGCTGGTGGAAAAACCCATTTCCGTGTCGCTTGATGAAGGCCGGCAGATGGTTGCCGCCGCACAGGAACATGGCACGCCACTGTTTGTGGCCCATGTGCTGCCGTTTTTCCCGGAGTTCCGATTCGCCGCCGAATCGATTCGCGATGGTCGCTACGGGAAACTGCTGGCGGCTCATTTTCGACGTGTGATCGCCCGTCCGGAGTGGTCCAGTGACATGTCAGACTTTCGCAAACTGGGCGGCTGGGGCATCGACCTGCATATCCACGACAATCACTTCATCGCCCATGCCTGCGGAAAGCCGGCTGCCGTTTATTCCCGAGGTCTGCTGCAGGATGGTTTTGTGAACCACGTGCATTCCTCCTACGTGTATCCGGATGGCCCTGCGGTGACCTGTGTCAGCGGTGGAATCGGAGCCTCCGCGCTGCAGTTCGCACACGGATTTGAACTGTACTTTGAAAATGCAACGCTGCTGTTTGACGCCGGAACTCTGGCCGGTGAGTGGGTTGTCAGCCGTCCGCTCAGTCTGCTCAGCAGCGATGGCACGATGACTTCACCCCATCTGGGTGCGGAAGCAAAGTGGTGCGGAGCCTTTACGGATGAGCTGCAGGTGGCTGTCGATTCGCTGAATGGCTCCGGCAGTGCCGGACCGTTGAGTGCCGACACTGCACTGGCGGCTCTGGAACTGTGCTGGGCGGAAGCAAAGAGCATTGATTCCGGAGAGTTGGTACAGATCTGATGATCTGAAACAGATCGTCATCAGCGGAATGGAGTCATGGCTGCAGAGGCGTCGTCTCAAAAAGTAAACAGCCGAGCAGCACGTGCGGCGTCTGCAGACAGGATTGCAGAGCAACAGGCAGTCTGGGGCAGAAACGCCGACGAACTGCGATTCGCTTTGCTGGCATGGTACGCCGAGCATGGCCGTCGCCTGCCGTGGCGCGAATCCCGCGATGCCTACCGCATCTGGCTCAGCGAAATCATGCTGCAGCAGACCACCGTGGCGGCCGTGATTCCGTATTTTGAACGCTTCACAGAGCGCTACCCGACGGTTCGTGATCTCGCCGCTGCCAGTGTGGATGATGTGCTGCGATTGTGGGAAGGTCTGGGTTACTACAGTCGAGCTCGCAATCTGCACCGCACGGCCCTCAGGATCGTGGCCGAATACAACGGCGAATTTCCGGCGGACCTGTTCGAACTGCAGCAGCTGCCGGGTGTCGGACGCTATACGGCTGGTGCCATTGCCTCATTTGCGTTTGATATCCCGGCACCAATTGTGGAGGCGAACACGCAGCGCTTGTACGCAAGGCTGATGGCTCTGGAAGATGACATTCGTACAACTGCAGCAGTGAAGCAGCTGTGGGCATTCGCCGAGTCGATCGTGTCCCGAGATCGTCCCGCAGATTTCAATCAGGCGGTGATGGACCTGGGTGCTCGCGTCTGCACTGTGGCAGATCCGGACTGTCACAGCTGTCCCCTTGCTGTGCACTGTGTGGCGTATCGAGAACAGCTGCAGGATGAGCTGCCACGGCGTGGTGCTGTTCAGCAGATTACCCCCGTGAATGAACTTACCGTAGTCATCCGTCGCGGAGACAAGGTTCTCGTTCGGCTGCGTGGCAATGCTGAACGCTGGACGGCGATGTGGGATTTTCCCCGACTGGAAGTCACCGATCAGCAGCTCGCCGAGGTGCCGCGCGGCGTGCAGCGAACCGGCAGGGGAAAGGTCGTCGCCGCTTCGTTATTCACTGCTGATCAGGAGCCGCTTGGCGATGAACTGGCGGAGCAGATTCAGCAGCAGTGCGGCCTTCTGCCGGGCGTTCCTGAAGAGTCACTGCAACGCAGCTACTCGGTGACGCGGTATCGAGTGCAGATGCTGGCGATTGCCTGCCCGGTGAGCGGCCGCCTGCAGCGGTCACTGCCGAATGGTTATTGCTGGAAATCGCTGCAGGAACTGACCGAACTGCCGATGCCACGCACTGGGCGACAGATTGTGGAATGGCTGCATCGCCGCGCCTGAAACTGCTGTTTGTTATGCCGCACCGTCGATAGTTGTCTGCAGCAGCAGCAACGCCTGCAGAAGATTCTGCTGTGTCCAGAGCAACGGGGTCAGATCGTTTGGCTGCCAGACTCCCTGTTCACAGAACCACGACTCCGGGCAGCGATATGCAGGAAAGCGTCCGCCGGGCGGTGACAACTGCTGCAGAGACCTGCGCAGATGCTGTAGTTGCAGGGCATGGTCTGACACGTCGCCGGACTCCCGATAACGCCGCCCGTGGATGCAGGACAGGATCGGATCGAACAGGCACCATTGAGCCTCCCCGCCCGGTCGGAGCAGACGATCTCTGGCAGACAGATCTTCGCTGAAATCGGCAGTGCGCTCTTCTGCCGACAGCAGCTGGCGATAGTCGGCACACCAGTAGGAATCGCCCGGATAACGACGAATCCCGTGCACTCCCTGCAGATGTTCACAGATGTCCGCAATGATCTGGTCTTCGAGGCCGCGGTCCGGAATGATGTTCAGGGGATAAATCAGGAACAGCAGCGCGGCATCGTAACGCCGTTGTTTTGCCGCATCAGGCTGCCGGCATTCCCAGGGCAGAATCTGCAGCAGCGCTGCATGGCAGTTCTCCTGCAACGCCTGCAGTCGCTGCGTGTCCTGCGGGGTGAAACTCAGCGACGCAGCGAAGGGTGACTCCTGCAGCAGTTGCTGCAGCTGGCTCAGACCGGCAAGCACACAGCCGATGCTGGATGCAGCAACTTTACGCTGCTCTTCCCAGTGGCCACTGTCTTCATCATTCCAGACGGCGATCGCTTCCCAGTACTGC
>JALRDR010001080.1 GCA_023262145.1 Planctomycetaceae bacterium
CACTGGGGGTCGACGTCATCGCGGTCGCTCCGAATGATCCGGAAGGAATTGCACAGACACTGCGGGCGGCTGGTGCTGCAGGGGTCAAGGTGATCTCGTGGGATACAGACGCCAACCCGCAAACATCACAACGCAGCTACTTCGTCAATCAGGCCGAAGACTCCGCTATCGCCAGAGGCATGGTGGACCTGATGGTTGCCGCCCGCCAGCAGAAAGGCCTGCCCATCGCTGGCCCCTACCTGATTGTCAGCGGCACTGCCACGGCTGCCAACCAGAACAACTGGATGCGACTGATGACCGAATACATCGCCGACAGATATCCGGAGATGCAGCTGCTGCCGCAGCTGACACCCGGTGAAGATCAGCGCGAAGCACAGGAACAGACCACCACGGCACTTAATGCACACTCCGAGCTGAACGGAATCTGGGGCATCACCTCCGTTGCACTCCCTGCTGCTGCACGAGCAGTCATGGATGCCAACCGAACAGATTCCGTCTGTGTCACCGGTGTCAGTCTGCCCAGTCTGATGCGGGAGTATGTTCGAAACGGTGCGGTGCAGAGTTTTCTGCTCTGGGATGTCGTGGACCTGGGCTACCTGACTGTACAGGTTGCTGCCCGACTGCACAGTGGCGAAATTCGGCCCGGCCGCACGGACTTCGGACGACTCAGACAGATCGAGGTGCGCGACGGACAGGTGATCCTTGGACCACCGATGATTTTCGACCTGAACAATATCGACGAGTATCAGTTCTGATCCTGAGTTCGGAACTCTTCCCGCAACTTCTCAGCGATTCATCGCATGCCTGCTCAGTCTCCCGAACCCTCGAGTCTGCCGCACCGCTGGATACGACTCATCGCACTGACAACGTTGCTCCTGGCTGCAGGCTGTTCCGACGATGGCCCACCAGCAGTGTCTCGGGAGGCGTCCCATGCGCAGATGCTGGCGTTGCTTCGAGATGTACACACCGTTGCCGAAAACGATCATCCATTTCTGGGAAGGCGACAACTGCAGAACGCAGAACAATCGCTGCGTAATGCCGATCCACAGACCACCACTGCTCAACTGAGTCTGCTGCATGCACTCTACGGACGCGAACTGCTCCGCATGGGTCAGACTGCAGAAGCGATTGCGGAACTGCAGGAATCGCTCCGCCTGCTGGAACTGGGTGAAAATATCGATCAGCAGGCACTGCAGCACCTGCTGTATCAGCTGGCAGTTGCATGCCTTCGTCTGGGAGAAGACTCCAATTGCGTGCACTGCATCAATGGCGAGCGTTGCCTGTTTCCCATTTCCGCATCCGGTAAGCATGACGATCCCGACGGCAGCACACAGGCGGTGCATTATCTGCAGCGTGCACTGGTGATCACCCCGGATGATCTTCGCAGTCGCTGGCTGCTCAATATCGCCCGCATGACGCTTGGAGATCATCCGCAGGGCATGGAGCCCGACTATCTGATTCCTGCCAGCCCGCCGGGCAGCGCAGCTTCCCCCGTCGGCGCCTATCGCAATCTGGCGGAACCAATGGGACTGGATCAGCCCGGCTGGGCTGGTGGGGTCGCTGTCGATGACTTCGACGGTGACCATGACCTCGACATCTTCATGTCGTCATGGTCAACAGACGGACCACTGCAGTGGTTTCGAAACGACGGCGACGGTACGTTCAGCAATCAGACAGCAGCAGCCGGACTCACAGGCATTACGGGCGGCCTGAATCTGCTGCATGCAGACTTTGACAATGACAACGACCTGGACCTGCTGGTCCTGCGGGGAGCATGGCTGGGGGAGCATGGCAGGCACCCGAATTCGCTCATTGAGAATCTTGGCGATGGCCGGTTTCGCGATATCACCATCGCGGCCGGACTGGCTGAGCAAAACTATCCGACCCAGACGGCGGCATGGGAAGACTTTGATCTGGACGGTGACCTCGATCTGTTCATCGGCAATGAGAACTACTTCTCACAGTTGTTTGAAAACGACGGCAACGGGCAATTTCATGACATCGCCATTGCTGCGGGTGCAGACCTCATCGGATTCGTCAAAGGTTGTGTCGCGGGCGACTTCAACGCCGACGGATACCCGGATCTGTATATTTCCCGACTGCTGGGGAACAACAGTCTGCTGCAGAACAACGGAGACTTCACATTCAGCGATGTAGCCCCGCAGCTTGATGTCACCGGTCCTGTGAACTCCTTTGCAACATGGTTCTGGGACCTGAACAATGACGGCTACCTGGACCTTTACGCCGGCAGCTACGATTGGGGGATTCAGCACATCGCAGCGGATTTTCTCGGCCTGCCACCGCAGGCCGAGCCGGACTGTCTGTATCTTGGGGAAGCTGGCGGCAAGTTTCGCCTCGCTACGAAGGAGCTGAACTACCCCCGAGTTACTCAGCCGATGGGCGCCAACTTCGGCGACATCGACAACGACGGATTTCTCGACTTCGCGCTGGGCACCGGATACGTCGACTATGAAGGGCTGATGCCAAACCTGCTCTTTCACAACCAGCAGGGCAGGGGCTTTGCGGACATCACCGTGGATTCCCGCACTGGACACCTGCAGAAGGGGCACGCAATGGCCTTCGCAGATCTTGACCATGATGGCGATCAGGATCTCATCGCCGTCATGGGGGGCTGGTTCGCCGGTGACTCATTTCGTCGAGCGATGTTTGCCAACCCCGGCAGTGACGCAAACTCCGTCAGCGTGCGGCTGCGGGGAGTAGAGAGCAATCGCTACGGAATTGGTTCGCGCGTCCGCGCCACATTTGTGACCGGCGACACCTCACGGACAATCTATCGCTGGATGAATACCGGAGGCAGTTTTGGTTCCTCCCCACTGCGACTGCACCTTGGCATCGCACAGGCAACATCCATAAAGGAGCTGGAAGTCTGGTGGCCCGCCAGTGGCACCCGCACCATTTATCGTGACATTGCCGCAGGCAGCCACGTCGAGATTGAAGAAGGAAGCAGGACGCTCAGCGTCATTGAGCTGACGCCGATTGAGTTACCATTGCCCGTTGAGTGAGTTACCGTTGCCCGTTGAGAATGAGAAACGCAAGCTTTGAGCCGTTCCTCGAAATGACCGCATTCTCGCTCCCCCGGCCTGCCCTCGTCAGTCGTCAGGCTGGACCGCATTCAGCAGCTGCCGCTGAAAATTCAGCAGCTGCCGCTGAAATGGCCGCAATTGTTGCTGCACCAGCTTAATCATCTGCACAACTGCCGCTGCGCGAGCGCAGTGGAGCTCATCACCGCGGCGGTAGTTGAGCAGTCGTACAAACTCGGGGCCAGTCGCACCGGTTTTGCGCAGAAACATCACGGCAAAGTGAGGTTGCATCAGCTGAGCACCACAATCACAGTCAATCACCTGCAGGTGTGTGCGGAATTCGTCAAGTCGGTCTGACGGAATCTGGCCCTGTACGCAGCAGGCGACGGCTGGCGCCGACCCCGACGGGTGCAGCTGCATTTCTCCGTAGAACGAACCGTCGGCTCGCAGACCACGCAGAGTCCAGCGGAATCCCGTCGTTCCATCACAGCGATAACGCAGCACATAAACCTGCTCCACCGACACCGTGAATCCTCTCTGTAATAACATCCTGTTCACTCGAATCAAGGACACAGCTTGCCTTAGACTTCCGCATACCTGCGACCTGATCAGGAAGCCCAGTCTGTTTCATTGGAGAGTCAATATGCAGCGAACCGCCCTGAAGACCAATCAGTGCTTCTTTCTGCTCCTGCTGATCTGCAGTGTGGTGTCGTCAGCATTCATCGACGCCGCTGAGCAACGTCCCAACCTTTTGTTTGTCTCAGTGGATGACATGAGCTGTGATTCCGTTGGAGCCTTCGGGTGCATTCTGCCCGGTACCACTCCGGCGATCGATGCCTTTGCAGCATCGAGCCTGAGATTTCAGCATGCACATGTTCAGGTGGGCAACTGCATGCCCTCCCGGAATGTCATGTTTTCCGGGCTTTACCCTCACACCAACAAGGTTGAGGGATTCTATCAGGTCAGAGATCCCGGTTACCCGGTTCTCTGTGAACTCATGCAGCAGGCAGGCTACTTCACCGCCATTCGCGGCAAGGTCTCTCATTCAACACCCTATTCCCCGTTCGCCTGGGACGCAGTG
>JALRDR010001088.1 GCA_023262145.1 Planctomycetaceae bacterium
AGGGTGAGACATTCATCGATACCGCGCGCACCATCGAAGCCATGGGCGTGGACATGGTGATCTGTCGCCACCGCACCCCTGGTGCACCGCATCTGCTGGCTGAACATCTGACCTCCGGTGTGCTCAATGCTGGTGACGGCACACATGAGCATCCGACTCAAGGGCTGCTTGATATCTTCACCATCCGGCGGCACCTTGGCAGAATTGAAGGTCTGACGGTAGCACTGGTTGGCGATATTCGGCACAGTCGGGTTGCGCGATCGAATATTCACGGTCTGCTCCGGCTGGGGGCTCGTGTGATCGTCTGCGGTCCATCCACGCTGATTCCTGCTCACATTTCGAGGCTGGGCGTGGAAGTTGCCTGGGATTTTGATGCGATTCTTCCTGAGGTGGACTGTGTTAATCTTTTGCGTGTTCAGTTTGAACGTCAGCGTGGCGCATTCTTTCCCTCGATCGCGGAGTACGCCAGTTTGTTCGGGATGAACGGAAAGCGAATTCGTCAGGCGAAAAAGGACCTGCTTGTCCTTGCCCCGGGGCCAATCAATCGTGGTGTTGAGGTTACTCCGGAAGTGGCAGACGGTCCACATTCGGTGATTCTCGATCAGGTCACAAATGGACTGCTGATTCGCATGGCATGCCTTTCGCTGCTGGCCCGTGAACGATCAACACCACAGGCAGGTATTTCATGACAGACATGTGGATCACAGGTGGTCGCGTCATCGACCCGTCATCCGGACTGGACACTCCTGCCGATCTGCAGATCAGCGGCGGGAAGATTGCTGCGTTGTACCCATATACGGAGGGACGCAGCAGCCAGCCGATTCCCCAGGGAGTGGAAATCCTGGATGCAGCCGGGCTGATCGTGAGTCCGGGACTGATTGACCTCCATGTGTCCCTGCGAGAACCGGGATTCGAGGAGGATGAGGTTACAGCAACCGGCACAGCCGCGGCGCTGGCCGGCGGATTTTGTACCATCGCCGCGCAGACGGACACCAGCCCGGTGGTTGATAATCGTTCGGCGGCGGAATTCATTCGGCTGCAGGCTGACAGGGCGGGCAATTGTCGAGTGGTTCCGCTGGGTGCAGTGACACGTCAGCATGAAGGCCGTGAACTGGCTGAGATTGGACAGTTGGTTGCCGGAGGTGCTGTGGCATTCTCTGATGCAAAAATCCCCATCTCCAATTCTGAAGTCATGCGGCGTGCGCTCGAATACACAAGGATGTTTGATCGCCCGATTCTGCACTTCTCCATGGTCCCGGAGCTGATGGAAGGAGGAGTGATGCATGAGGGGTTTGAATCGACGCGACTGGGCCTGCGGGGAATCCCGGCAGCAGCCCAGGACATCATGACCGGCAGAGATATTGCACTGGCCGAACTGACAGAGGGCCGTGTGCACCTGATGTGTGTCACGACGAAGGGGTCCGTGGAGCAGATTCGCAAGGCCCGTTCGCGCGGAATTCGAGTCACCGCAGACGTAACACCTCACCACCTGCTGCTCACCGATCAGGTGCTGAGCACCTTCGATACACTCTGCAAGTGCAATCCTCCGTTCCGAACGCAGGACCACATCGATGCTCTGATCGAGGGACTCCGGGATGGGACGATTTCCGCGATCTCGTCGGACCATCAGCCGCATGCATTTGAGAAAAAGCAGGTGGAGCTGGATGCTGCTCCCTTTGGTATCTGCAGTCTTGAAACAACGCTCACAGTCTGCATCAGGGCACTGATCGAACCGGGACATCTGACGTGGACTCAGTTATTGTCCGCATTGACCTGTGGCCCCGCTGAGATTCTGGGACTGCCATCAGGAAACCTTCGCCCCAACTCCCCGGCAGACATCACGCTCATCGACCCCGAACTGGAATGGACGGTAGATGCCCGAGCATTCCAGTCACGAAGTCGTAATACACCATTCGACGGGCAGCGATTTCGCGGTCGCGCTGTCACGACGATCGTCGACGGTCGAATTCGCTGGAGCCTGAATCAGAATCAGGCACCTGTCTGATCAAAGTTCCTGAGGGTATCGTCGTCAACAGCCAGCAGCAGTAATGCTTCACTCAGCAGCAGGTCATGCCTGGCAAACACCGCCGGCAGCATCTCTTCCATATCCATGCTGGATCCAGACAGGCTGATGTCCTGACTTTGACTGTTCTGTCCTTCAGCATTCTTCTGATTTTCAGGTACCAAAGCGAGGGCGTCAGGGTAGCTGACGGCAGTCGATTCAGCGATCAGCAGTTCCGGCAGAATCTGATCGATGAGGCTGCCATCGGGGAGGCTGGGCTCTTCAGTCTGAGTGATGGTGAAATTCAGGACCTCGCTCCACGGGCCGTCGGTACCATTTGCACTCACCGCCCGAATCCAGCCGCGATATTGTCCAGCGCTCAACCGACTGGTAACATCATATTGAGTAGTCGTCAGCCCCGTCAGGTTGATGGCAATCGCGGCATTCGGTGCATAACGTGTCACGTACAGTTTGTATGAGGTAGCGTTATCAACCTTATCCCATGTGAATCGGGTGAGTCCACCTGCAGCTCCGTCAACATCAACAAACAAGGTGGACTTACCCCCGACGTTCAGCCGATTCGTGGGGGCGTAGCCACTTTTGATCGATCCGATTTCGGGCTTACTGACCGCCCGTACCGTCCATGTGTATGAACCCGTTGCGAGCGGCGCGCTCAACGCATAGCTGGTAACCCCGATCTGCCCCTCATTGAAAACAACCTGATTGGCGCTGTCTCGGATGGCCAGTTCGTAGGCCACTGCCCCGGCCACTGGTTTCCACGAGAAGATCGGATTTGGACTGAAGGTTGAGGGTGATGGTGTCAGCACTTCGACACTGGTCACCAGCAGTGCTTCGTAGAGCACTGACCATAGCCCGGTGGTTCCGATTTTGTCAACAGGCTGAATCCAGAATCGATAGACACCCATTTCGAGGTCCTCGGGACTGGTCCAGCTATTGCCGCTGATTGACTGAAAGACGATCCTGGTGGCACCAGTTGAGTGGTTGTTGGCCCACAGATTGTAGGACACAGCCCCCGGTAATGGCTGCCACTCGAGTTTGAGCAGAGACTCCAGTCGCGTGCGGTTCATGTCCGTCCACTCTGATCGCGGACGGACATAGATTGTTTCCGGTGCACTCCAGTTTGCCTGACGACCGTCGGTAAAGACCGGCTGCACCCACGCGCGATACTTGCCCAGCGGCAGATCCACATTGGGCACATAGGAATTGGTGGTGGTGGTCCCAAAATGAACTCTCGCGACGCCGGTTGTCTCGTTGTTGAGGTGAATATTCCATGAGCTGACGCCATCGATTGCTGCCCAGCGGAATGTTGGTCGCATGGTGAACGCATTCGGACTGGGTGAGGTAATTCTCAGGCCGATGAACTCTGCAGCTCCCATATCAATAATAGCCGGTGGAGCAGCACTATTTCCGGAAGCGTCTCCATCGAGGATTCTGACGTAGGCCCCCTGACGCTGATCTGCAACCATCAGCGGCTGCGTTTCGTCGGCGGCCACTTCCGTCACCAGATCCACGGCAAGACTGTTACTGCCATGGTCGATGGCCGGACTGCCAGTCAGCGGCACATGGACTGCCGTCAGTCCACCGATTTTCTGCAGCGGTCCAAGTTTTGGGTTAATGATCGAAACTCCCGCACTGCCCCCGATCAGATTCCCGGAAACATCCGCAAGGGCCCCGCTTGCCAGCAGGCCGGAACCATTATTGGTACCAATCAGCGAGTATTGGGCAGTAACAGCAGCACCTTCAACCGCGATATCACCGCCACCTGACGTGGCTGTGTTGGCAGCGACAATCGTATTACGAAGTTCCAGATCGGCTGCTGTGGAGATTCCTCCACCTAATCCTGTTGCGTTGTTCAGAGTCAGAGTGCTCATCGTTACCAGCACCCGGTCGGCGGCAGCCGCACTGCCACCGATTGAGATTCCCCCTCCGGACACAGCAACACCGCTTGTGGAATTGCCGGAAAACGTGGATTGCGAGACGAGCAGCGCTCCGGAAGCATGATGCAGTCCGCCACCCGGAGATGAAGCACCGGAGGTACTGTTGGCACTCAATGTGCTGTTGCCGATGGTCAGACCACTGGTCGTCCCGGCGTCAGAGAAGGAGATCGCCCCTCCCGGCGAGTTGCTGCCGTGCGTCTGGTTAGCATTGAACGTGCTGGAGAGGATCCTTAATGCCTCATCTGTACCGGAGAAGTTCAGGCCACCGCCCGGGCTGTCATCGCCGGAAGTGGTGGATGATTCAACAGTAGTTCGTTCAATAGTCACAATGGAACTGCTGGTATGGATGGAGCCTCCGGGACTTCCAACACCCGCGGTACTGTTACCGGTGAATCTGGAATCCTTGATCACGAGTGTGCCGGCTGCACTGTGAATGGCCCCACCGGGAGACCAGCGCCCTGATGTTGAATTACCTTCGAATAAGACATTCTGCAGCGTGGTTGTACCGGTCGACCGATTCAGCAGTGCTGCTCCTCCCTGCATCTCATCGTCTGCAGACACTCCGTCCTCTGCGACAGCCCCCTGCTTCAGAATGAGGCCGGAAATCGTAATGTCGTACTGCATTGGACGGGTGTTGAAGATGCGCGAATTCTGCTGCGCATTGAGAGTGATCATGTTTGCTGTGTTGCCAGTGATCGCAACCTGATCAGTGATTTCCAGTTCACCCAGCTGCAGCAGAATTTCCTTTCCATTGAGGCTCGGGGCAAACACGATTGTGTCCAGTCCCGGATAAGCGTTGGCTCTCAGGAGTGCTTCCCGAAGACTCAGCTTTCCAAAGCTGAAATCACCATCCATCTCATCAGTAATACTGGAAACTGTCTGAGTATCAGCAAGTGGAAAATACTCTGTAGCCCCCATGTCAACTTTATTGGAGACAACTCTTGCGAGCAGTGTAATCCCGCGCTGATCCGTCGACATATCTCCTGCGTTATCTGTAACGTCAATCAGCAGCGCGTTACTCCCTTTGTCGATTGCCGGACTCGTGAACACCGGGGGCATCGAAATGGTCGTCCCCCCGTAGTAGCCGGGGAGTCCAAGCACGGGATCCAGCAGTGTTTGCTCAGTGGAACCACCAATCAGATTCCCGGAACTGTCAGGAAACAACTCCGGAGACTGTGCGAGTCCGGAGCCCACGTTGGTTCCCAGAAGACTTGAATTGGCGATCAGCGTTGACTGATTCAACGAACCAATATCAGATGGACTGCCATGGCTGAGATTTCCGGCAACGATGGAGTTCTGCACCCGTGCCGTTGAGCCGGACAGGTAGATCCCTCCGGCAACCGGTGTCTGATTGGTTACAAGGTCTGCGTTGAAATTTCTGCCCACAGTACTCTGGCTCAGAAGCAACGAGCCATTGTTGATGATACTGATTCCTGCACCCTGGCTTTGCTGCTGCCATGTCACGTTGAAGCAGAACGTTGACTGACTGACGATTACTGTTCCGCCATCAGCTGTCAGCGCCCCCGCAGCCCCTGATTCGAACGCATCATTGCGATAGAAGGAACTTCGACGAACGTTCAGACGACCGCTCTTCAGATAGACGCCAGCGCCCGGAGAATTGGCAGCCTCTGTCCAGTTTTGAGAGATCTGCACCTTGTCGAAACTGGCTGCACCACTTCCCAAAGCTATTGCGCCGCCCGGCGACGTCGAATCCATGGTGAAATTCGAGCTGAATTCCGAATTGTCAACTGTCAGGTTACCCGACGCCATGTGTACGGCACCACCTGCTGCCAACTCTCCCATGGTGCTGTTCCCTGAAAACCGGGAACCGGATATTTGCACGTTACCTGACTCCGCATAGATCGCCCCCCCGTCGCCATTCACTCCCGTGGTCTGATTGTCCATGAATACTGAGTTTGTGATCTGCAGCGACCCGCTGCCGATATAAACAGCAGCGCCCCTGGCCCCACCTCCGTCAGCTTGGTTTGCGCGGAAGATGGAGTTGTTGACAATGATCGTCGCAGCCGGGGCATAGACCGCCCCACCGGGAGACTCACTGCCCGTGGAGGAATTTCCGACCACGTGAGTATCGTTCAGCGTCACAGTTCCATTCGAATTCTTGCGGATTGCTCCACCGCTGGCTGCCGGGGGGCTGCCGACCGTTCCAGCCGGGCGAACCGTTCTTCCATCCTTCAATGTGAGCGACTCGAAGGTGACGTTGCCTGCAGCACTCGAGATCAGAAACAGACGTGATGAACCGGCTCCAGCGATAATAGTTGTGTCTCGCCCGCTCCCCTGAATCGTCACTGACTCTGTGATTGACAATTCTCCGCCTGTCAACAGGAACGTCGCCGGTGTACTGCCGCCATTGAACAGTGACGGCGAGAACTGAATCACGTCCACCTCAGTGGCGCTGCCTGCTGCCGAACCATCAACAGATGCATTTGTGTTTGCCGCCTCGATTGCCTCCCGCAGCGACACCAGACCGTCTGCGGCAGTCGGGGCACTGTCTGCGGCAGTGGTCACGGTAATCACTGCGGGTAGAACGCGAGTCTCAAGCAGTTCGGGCAACTGAGCGCGTTGTCGCATGCGGCGAGTTCTGGTGCCACGAAAACCACGCAGCAGCCTGGAAATGCCGCTGGATTTCCGGTCATTCTCCGTCCGACGAAACCTGCTCATCTTTGCCACTTTCCTGGTTCGATTCTTCTGAAAAGCCAGACCAGCCGAAACAAGAGCTTGTCCTGGCTGTCCTGCTGAGATCACCCTGGTGACGATGGAGCAAATTGCAGGCCGTAGTTGCTCAAGAGTTCGTCAGGAAGCCGTCATCCCTGAGGTGCATGCATCCAGTTGTGACGGTCGGAAGGGAAATACGAATACGAGGGTGACATCGCGGCAATTTTTCTGTTTGTGTACCACTGACGATTTTTTCGATCCCATCGATTTGTGATATTTCAATGGTTTTGCGGAGCTGAAATGCATCCGCATAATCGTTGAATTCGTGACAATCCGAGGGCAGCGGTCTTAGCTGCAATCGTTTGCCAGTTCACGCTCCATGGTAGGCTGGAACACCGTGCAAATCCTGTTCAGAGAAAATCCACCTGATTCACTGAAGACTCGGCAGATGCGCACTTCGTCACGTGGAGTTTGGGCAACACAATGTTGTCAACAGGCAACGGCATCATGTGCGCGCGGTGTTCAGTCCAGACAACATGAGTTTTCGTGGGGCACCGGAACAGATGCCGTTGCTGAAGGCCCAACAAAGCCAGAGAAGCTCTGGCTCTTTGTCGGCTGGAGCGAGGGGTCCGGGAAAAATCCTGCGGATCCGCAGGAACAGCTCCAACGCAGCTCAACTGCAGTCTCAGTCAAACGAGTTTCCCGAATCTCTGTGCAACAGAAGTTGCCGTGAAACTGCAGTGCGTCTGGCTGCGGACGGGGCTGGAAGCGACAGACTGTCCTGCTGCGGAGACGGTCTCTGATTCGCACGTACGCGATGTGCTGCACCACCGAATTGGTCGTGGCATCAATGATCCATAACACCCAGCCGCCACGGCGAACGACGTGAACAAGCTTGCGGATCACAGCTGCTGTACGTGAGACGGATCAGCCGCCGCAATCAGGAATCCCAGAGATATGGAATCAAGCGGAGCGATTCAGGGAAAAAAAGGCAGCCGGGGTAGCCAGCTGCCTGCAGTTGCAATGAGTTACCGACTGACCAGGCATTTGCCGAAACGGCTCAGTTGCTGGCCAGTTGCCTTAGTACCGTGTGCAGAATTCCACCATTCCGGTAATAGACAACTTCCACTGGCGTGTCGATACGGCAGGTGGTCACAAAGTGAATTACGTCGCCATCCGGGCGTCGCGCCATCACTTCCACAGCCTGACGTGGCTCCAGCGTGTCGTTCAGGGCAATATCAAAGGTCTCTGTCCCGTCCAGCCCGAGACTCTCGCGGCTTTCTCCTTCGCGGAACTGCAGCGGCAGCACACCCATACCAACCAGGTTGGAGCGATGGATCCGT
>JALRDR010001157.1 GCA_023262145.1 Planctomycetaceae bacterium
CAACAACTGCAAGCATACGGGTTACAAGGGTCGTCGAGCGGTCTTTGAGCTGATGACGATGAACAGTACGCTGCGGGAAATGGCATTCAACAGCGAGCCGGCTCAGAATATCCGCAGACAGGCTCGACTGCTCGGCATGAAGACACTCGTGGAAGATGCCAAGGACAAGGCGTATCAGGGCATGACCAGCCTTTCGGAAGTTTACAAACTGTCGAAGGGTGGGCACTGATTCACGCACGCGCGATCCCGGACTCACATGATTCCAACCTGAAGAGAGACTCTTATGTCAGCAGGAACGGCTCGTAGTTTTCAGATTGACAAGCTTCTGGAAACAGTAGTGGCAGAGAAGGTAAGTGACCTGCATATCGCAGTGGGGCAGCCCCCTGTGATCCGTGCCGGAGGGCGAATGGTGCGGCTGGAAACCCGCAGTTTGTCCGCCGACGACACCACCAATCTGATGAAGAGTATTACTCCCGAACGCAATCAACAGGAACTGCAGGAACGTGGTGGGACCGACTTTGGTTTCGCCTTCGGGGACAAGGCCCGCTTTCGAGTTTCCGTGTTCAAGCAGCGCGGGATGATCGGCATGGTGCTGCGGCGAATTCCGAATGAGTTTCTGACGTTTGAGCAGCTGGGGCTGCCGCCGGTCGTTCGTGATCTGATTCAGCGTCCCCGCGGTCTGTTTCTGGTCACGGGACCAACAGGTTCCGGAAAGACCACAAGTCTGGCGTCGATGATCAACTGGATGAACGACAACATGGATCATCACATCATCACGCTGGAAGACCCGATCGAGTATTACCACGAACACAAGAAGTCCACGATCAATCAACGCGAAATCGGAGTGGATGTACCGACATTCCCGGAGGCATTGCGACGAGCACTGCGGCAGGACCCGGACGCCATTCTGGTCGGGGAAATGCGAGACCTCGAAACAATTTCCGCAGCCATCACTGCCGCGGAAACCGGGCACGTGGTCTTTGGGACCCTGCACACCACCGGTGCTCAGGGGACTGTCGACCGAATCATCGACGTTTTTCCCACCAACCAGCAGGAACAGATTCGTACGCAGCTGGCGAACGCGATCATCGGCATTCTCAGCCAGGCCCTCCTGCCACGCAAACCCAAGGGACTCGTGGCAGCCTATGAAATGCTGGTGGTGACTCCTGCCATCGCCAACCTGATTCGTGAAGGCAAGACCTTCCGAATCAACAGTTCGATCCAGACCGGACGCAAATTCGGCATGATGCTGCTTGACGATTCACTCTTCAATCTGTGGAAGAGCGGCATCAGTGAAGAGAAGGATGTGATGTACAAGGCGAATAACCCCGGCGAACTCCGGGCTCGCATTGAACGTGCCAAACGCGGCGTCTTCGATGAGGATGAAGGCGACGACGATGATGAAGAGTGATCCGTGCGGTGGCCTCGCCCGGGGCGACTGCTGCGTGATCGCTCCGGCGTCAGTGCTTCTGCATACCGGTACGATTGTTTTGTCAGCTTGAATTCGACTGTGTGACCTGCTCTGACGTCGGCACACTGCAACCTTAACAGCGGCCCGCATTCTCATGGCTCAGCGAAAACTCGGTCAGATCCTCATCGATCAGGGACACATTAACGACGACCAGCTCTGGGATATTCTGGAAGAGCAGAAGCAGAGCCCGGGACAGCCAATTGGACAGGTTGCTGTTCGGATGGGGCTGGTGACGCAGCAGCAGGTCACGGAAGCCCTCGCCGAACAGTGGGGGATGCCGGTTGTTTCGCTTGGGGAAACGAATGTTCCGGGGAATGTGCTGGAGATCGTGCCGCAGACAATGGCCGAGCTCTACAGGATCATGCCGATCTCCATGAAGGATGGCGTGCTTACCGTTGCTATGGCGGATCCACAGAATGTGGGTGTTCTTGATGACCTGCGCAACTTTCTGGGCCATGAAATTCGTGGAGCTGTCTCCTCCCAGTCAGATGTGGAAGAAGCGATTGCTCGCTACTACGCGGACCGCGAAGAGAGCATCGAGGATGTCATTGAGCAGCTCACCGATGACGATGATGATGAGAAACGTGTTCGCGGCTATGACCTCGCCTCCGAGGAGGAGATGTCGGATTCACAGCCAATCAAGAAGCTGCTGAATATGGTGATGCTGCTGGCCATTCGTGACCAGGCCAGTGACATCCACTTTGAACCGTTTGAGGATGAGTTCAAGATTCGCGTCAAGGCGGACGGCGTGTTGTATGAGATGGTGCCGCCGCCGCGACACCTCGCAAACGCCATTGTCAGTCGTATCAAGGTCATGGCAAATCTGGATATTGCTGAGCGGCGACTGCCTCAGGACGGTCGTATTGAACTTAACGTCGGTGGCAACAACGTCGACCTGCGAGTCAGTGTACTCCCGACACTCTTTGGTGAAGCGGTCGTTATGCGAGTGCTCGACCGAACCGTCGTGGCACTCGACCTGAACAAAATCGGAATGGATGCTGTCACGCTGAGTAAATTTCGGGAGATGCTGCATCGTCCAAACGGCATTGTGCTGGTCACCGGCCCCACAGGATCCGGCAAGACCACCACGCTCTATTCCGCACTGAATGAGCTCAACAGTACCGAAGTAAAGATTATCACCAGTGAAGACCCCATCGAATATGAAATCGACGGAATCATTCAGGTCCCCGTGAACCCGGATGTGGGGGTGACCTTCGCTGCGGTGTTGCGGGCAATTCTGCGACATGACCCGGACCAGATTCTGGTGGGTGAGATTCGAGACTATGAAACGGGCGAAATTGCGGTCCAGAGTGCTCTGACAGGCCACCTTGTCTTCAGTACGCTGCACACCAATGACGCACCATCGGCCATTACGCGACTTCGCGACATGGGGGTCCCGGCGTTCCTGATTACGGCCACGGTCGAAGGCATCCTCGCTCAGCGACTTGTACGGCGGATCTGCACCGAGTGTCGCACGGAGTTTTCTCCTTCTGACGACCTGCTGATGGAGCTGCAGTTGCCGCTCGAAACCGCCCGCAAATACAAGTTTTACTACGGCAAGGGCTGTGCCCGCTGCAATAACTCGGGCTACAAAGGCCGT
>JALRDR010000007.1 GCA_023262145.1 Planctomycetaceae bacterium
GTCAAAGGTGAGGTCCACCTGACCGCCGATCAGGTCGGTTTGCGCCTGGCTGCTGCCTTTATAGGGCACGTGGGTACTGCTTGACGAGCGTGAGGAGTTAACCGACGTGTCGGTATTTCTCCGCAGACGACTCCGAACCATCGAAGAGAATCTGACGCTCAGATCTGATCAGCAGGTATGGCAGAAGGAACGCAACGCACTTGCTGATCTTGAGGCAGAAATTCAGCGTCGCCTTGCAGAACTTTCACGCGAAGGTGGCGACCCGGAGGAACTGGAAGCAGGCACGAGGGAATTGCTGACCGACCGTCGAGATTATCTGACTACGGTTCTTGCCGACTGTGATAAACACTCCCAGTTGCTGGGGAAAATGGAACTTTCCCTCGAACTGCTTGAGAACCTGACGGAAGAGATTGATTCGTGGATCAGCGAACGCATTCTCTGGATCCGCAGCACTGATGTCATCAGTCCTGCCACGCTGCAGGTCGGGTTGATCAGCCTCTGGGCACTGGTGAGCAGTTCAGAATGGTCGACGCTGCTGCTTGAACTTGTGGCAGACCTGAACACCAATCCTGTCGTGTGGCTGTTCTGCGGAACTGTCATCCTGCTGTTGTTTGCCCTGCAGAAGAAGGCACAGACGTGGATCAACAACTTCGCCACTGTGAACTCACGACGACTTGACGCCGGGATTCCACTGACGCTGCTCGCGACGATTATCACAATCTTCCGGGCTGTCGCATGGCCATCTTTGCTGCTGTTCATTGCCTGGCGACTGTCATTATCTGAACTGGTACTGGCCACCGCCATCTCACACGCCGCGGCAGTCATCGCGCTGATGCTCTGGGTTGTTGAAACATCGCGCATGCTTTGCCGCAGTTCCGGTGTGGCAGTTCTCTTCATTGGCTGGAAGCCGGAAGTTGCTCGCAGTCTGCGGAACAATCTGACGTTACTGATATCGGTTGGATTGCCATTGTTGTTTCTGGTGATTCTGTTCAGAGAGCTGGACGACGATCTGCATGTGTCACTCGGCCGTCTGCTGCTGGCAGGCTACTGTCTGTTGCTGTCGTTGATCGTTCGTCGCCTGTTCAGTCCATCCGGCAATGCGTTCCGCGAGCTGCTGCTGGAGAATCTGGAGTCTCTGCTGCAGCGGCTGCGCTGGTTCTGGTATGTGCCTGCGGTTGCTGCTCCGGCGGCGCTGGCACTGCTGTCGTTGCTGGGTTACCAGTACACCGCGGAGCAGCTGCTGGCTCGACTGGAACTGAATCTGGCCATGGCCTTCGTATTTGCTTTTGCTTACTCCATGGTCATGCAGTGGGTATTGGCAGCACGACGTAATCTGGTCATGTCGCAGAATCGGGCACGAAGGGCGGCAATGCTGGCGGCGCAGGAGGCGGCTGGCGCCGGTGACGAAGCGGCAGGAACTCTGCCCACTGTGGAAGTGCCACAGCTGGATATCTCGCTGATCAATCAGCAGATGCTGCGAATGGTCCGCGGAGTTGTCGGGTTTCTGTTCATGACAGTCTGCTGGCTGACGTGGAGTGAAGTCCTTCCGGCGCTGCAGGTCGTGAATCGAGTGGAACTCTGGAATACCGTAACGACCGTCACTGAACAGCAGGTCGGCCCGAATGGAGTTGTGACACCTCAGCAGATCACCCGCATTGAGGCGGTATCACTCGGTGATCTGCTGCTGGCCGTTGTGCTGATGGCTGTGTCGATCATTGCCGGAAGAAACCTTCCCGGACTGCTTGAACTGGCGGTGCTGCAGCGTCTGCCGTTTGATCATGGTGGCAGGCACGCCATAACCACGCTCTGTCGCTACGCAATTCTGCTGGGCGGCTTCATTGCGGCATTCAATACGCTCGGGATCGAATGGGATAACATCCAGTGGCTGGTCGGAGCACTGATGGTCGGCCTCGGTTTCGGAATGCAGGAGATCTTTGCAAACTTCATTTCGGGCCTGATCATTCTGTTTGAACGCCCGGTGCGCATTGGTGATCTTGTCACCATTGACGGGGTTGAGGGGTGCGTGAGCCGAATCAATATTCGCGCAACCACCATCACCGACTGGAATCGCAGGGAGTACATCGTTCCCAATCGTGAACTGGTTACCGGCAAGGTGCTGAACTGGACTCTGACAGACAAAGTCAACCGCGTAGTCGTCAATGTCGGCGTTGCCTATGGCTCAGATCTGCAGCTTGCACTGCAGCAACTGCGGGACGCTGCAGATTCACATCCGTTACTGCTGACGGACCCGGCTCCGATAATCTCGTTCGAAGAATTCGGGGACAGCACTCTGAACCTGGTGCTTCGCTGCTATCTCCCCAATTACGACAATCGCCTGAAGGTCATTACAGAACTGCATCTGGATATTGATCGGCGATTCCGCGAATCGAATCTCGAGATTTCATTCCCGCAGCGAGATCTGCATATTCGCAGTCTGCCTCCGGAATTCATGCAGGCACAGTTTCGTTCTGCCAGCTGAATCCGGAGAATTACCGGCGGCTGCTGTCGCTGATGGCATCACAACCCGTGCCACCGAGTTCATTCTGGCGGAAATCTTCAGGTTAACGCTGCAGCCGGCAGCGGCAATCACAAGTCACAGGCCTCGTCAGGTTACATCCTGGATGTTTCGGCCGAGCACAATATCGAAGTCATTCATGGCGGGAACCATCATCGCGGCAGCAGCAAACCCGTAGGCCATGCAGATCCAGAAGCAGACGCCCAGATTGCCGCCCAGCAGGAATTCCGTAATGGCATAGAACGTCAGAAACGGCAGCAGCAGCGATGCCAGTGTGAGCGCATTTGACGGATTGCGACTGGTGAGACTGCTGTAGAGACCCAGACTGCCGAATCCAATGAACAAAACAAAACTCTGCAGCTGGATTGCAAATGAAGAACGAGCTTCCACCAGCAGCAGCATGAACACGAAGATCCCGGTACACAGAAAGAACATCGTCCCAAGACTGTGAGCAATCGCCTGTCGGGAATTGTCGTAGCTGATACCGGCATGCAGCCCGAGTGCAATCGCGAACAGCATCAGCACCAGAAACCCGACCGACACATACACTGTGTTCTCTGCCGACAGGGCTGGAACAATTCCCCCGGCACTCATCGCGCTGACAATCAGCAGTGGCATCACAAGCATTTCTCTGGCATTCCAGAGTGCACCTGCAATCTTCCCCAGCATGAACTCGGACGGACGCAGATCAGTCACCAGCAGGATTTCCAGTGTCTTTCCGTCACGTTCCGTGGTCACCGATGTCACGGCCTGAGCATTTGCGAGCAGCAGGCTCACCAGTGCCACACCCAGTACGGAAAATGCGGGAGCAGTGACCATGCCGAGTATCAGACTTTCACGGCCATCCGCCGGCGGCGGCTCCCATGCAGCAAATGCCACGATCAGCGAAAGCAGCACATAGCTGAGTTTGATCCAGATCATGCGACGCCCGTAGGCGCGAGTTCTCATCTCACGCCAGAGCACCGCATGATCCCAGACAGGACGATGTTCCCTTGGTGCCGCGGGCAGGTTCTGCGTTTCCTGCAATGAGCGTTCCACGGCGTCCTGCAGTCGCTGCGACTGATGCACTTCCTGAGATGGGTTCCAGATTCGCAGACGCGCAATCGTCAGGCTTGTGAGACCTGCGGCGACAAGAAGCAGCGATACCACCGTAGTTCCCGCAGAAACATGGATGATCCCTGGTTGATCCGGGTCCATCGGATTCAGTACTCGCAGCAGGCCACCAAAGGGTGATAGCTCGGCGAACTGTGGACTCAAAATTGCTCCAGCCCCGTGGGCTGTGAGAATAAACAGCATTACGCCCAGGACACTGATTGCGATCGTCTGAAACGTTTTTTCACGCCAGAATGCTACCAGGCAGCCCCAGCTTCCCGACGCCAGTGTTGCCGCAATAACAATCCCCTGCGACCAGAGAATCTGCTCCCATGTTACCCCTCCAAGCAGTCGCAGAACAAAGAACACGGGCCACGATGCCGCGAGCAGAACGACCATGTTGAGCAGACTGGATAACAGTTTGCCAACGGCCAGTTCATGATTCCGCAGATCAGTCATGAGCAACAGGATGAGCGTCTTGCGGTCTTTTTCCTGAGCAACAAGGGAGGCGGAAAACAGGGTGGAAAAAAATAATCCAAGAGTGAGTTGCAGGACAGCAAACACTCGAAACACGAGCGCACTGAAATGCGCTGTGTCGCCACTGAAGATTACGTCCTGGAACCCAATCGTCGCCTGCCGCAGACTGTAGAACAAAATCAGCAGCGCCGCGACAAACCCGGATCTCATGAGGTAATGACTGAGTCGACGCGGAGTGGTCAGGACTTCACGTTCAAAGATCGGACCGACAGGCACTCGGCATTCTCTCCCGTCCGCAGTCTGCTGCGGAACCAATTGACTCAGATCAGTTCAGCGCACGGGAACGAGTTTCAATGAGGAAGGTGCGTTCTGCTTCGGCATGACGGCTCTCATTGTTGTCCCAGATAGCCCTCAACGGGTACTCTTCCGGAAGTGCCTTCCCGTTCTGCTGATGCACCGCACGATAATACTGTACGATCAGGGTACAGTCATCAATGTAGTCACCATCGTAGAACAGATGTGGTCTGGCCTGAGAGATCGCAGACCACTGCTGCATAGCGGTCTCAAGGTAACGCTGAGCATCAGAGATCTCGACAGCACCGTCATCGCCAACCTTGTCAAAGCCGCGTGCCTCATTGTAGGCCTGCCTGGCCAGATAGAAGGATCTGCGGGCCTCCAGCATTACTTCCTGACGCTCCATGTCAGCAATTTCCTGCCACTGACGGAAGTTCACCATATCCACATTCTGAGCCCACAAACGTCTTTGCTCTGAGATGGTGATACCATTTTCTCTGGCCATCTCCACCAATTCTTCTTCGGTGGAATTCAGTCGGTACTTCTTGTCGTCCAGTCCAAGGAAGTCCATCTTTCCGTAGACGTCCATCCACTCGCGGTAGGCACGCTCCCACTCGCCAATGTGCGCATCAAACAGACCTTTCTCGGCACGAGTCTCGGCGAAGTAAATCAATGCCCGGGCCGGACCCTGACGAAAGAAGACGTGCGTCATTCCCTTGACGCCGACCACGCCGTCCTCGTCGTCCTTGTCGTTGGCTTTGACAAACCAGTCATAGGCCACGAGATAACTGTCCTTGCCCTCCGGATTCACCTCTTCGTCAGGCCCCGGAACTCCTGCTGCCGTCATGAACCGCGGGTCCGGATCACGCTCGAAGAACTCCCGAAAGAACTTCTTCTCATCCGAGACGCCCATCTTCGACTGCACGAAATCACCCACATTGTGGAACAGAATCGGCACGCCCTGGTTGTAATCTGTCCCTTTGATCAGGAACTTGATCCCTTCCTTTACCCAGTAAAAGCGGTCGTCAACCTTGTCCCACTCACGGGAGACGTTGTAGGCCAGATTCCAGCCCTGAAACTTCCAG
>JALRDR010000047.1 GCA_023262145.1 Planctomycetaceae bacterium
GTCAAAGGTAAACGTCCACGGCTTCGAATCGAGCGAATTCGGATCACTTGCGACAATCCCGAGCGGACTGGTCTTACTGGCAAGCTGATTTCCGTAGCTGTCAAAGGCAATGACTTCAAACTGCTCAGCTGTGTTCCCGTAGTCGATGTCCCAGATCTCGCCGGATGTTCCTGTGATACCCGCATTGTTCGGGTCATCGAATTGAATGACGAACTGCTTCCAGAGGTCGTCTGATGATGTGCCCCTGTCGTAACCAACATCCCCTTGCTGAGCTGATCGGAGCATAAAGGCGCCCGCCTGAGCTTCATAACCGGGACTGACGGTATCGGTGATCAGAGCAGTCGGAACGACGGCATTTCCATTGACGTCGACACCACCCCAGTCAGCGCCAAAGGAGACGAATCCATAACGTGTGTCGATCGGGGAGGTTGTATCGCGATATTCGACGAAGACCCCGGAACGTGAAGTATCTTCAAGCACGCCGGGGATATCAGTGAGATCGATGTCATTGTCCGCCTCTCGACTGAACCCGAACATCACACGCACGCCGTTGGAAGACTCGTACCAGGCCGTCAGTGGGATGACGAAGTCGTCAGTTGCTGCGCTACCACCAGGAGTTGATTCGAAGGTAATCAGCCCCGCCGATCCCGTCGACGCAAGAAGCAGGGACGACAGCAGAAATGACAAATGAGTGGTGACATGAAGACGGTTGCGAATCATCGGCTGATCTTTTTGGCAGCGGTACTGAAGCGGTGCTTGGGGCTGCTGGAGGAGGATCAGCGGACTGCATCTTGAACGGCGACATATTTTTTGCCAGCTCACAAAACGGAATAGTCAAGGAGAATCTTGTTCAGCAGAGCAGAATCCGGAGGAACTGTGAAAATCGTTCCAGCCGGTCTCTGCAGAAGATCGCTTCCAGGAAATGCGTCTGGCGTCGATGGCACCCACGTCTTGCCGTCGGTGGCGCAGACGCCGCCCACTTGAGCATTTGTCGCAGGTGCCACCCACCGCTCGGCACACCGTTTGGCATCTGGCGTAGAAGCCAGCCACCTGTGTCGTCGTACTCTGAGACTCTTTGGATCTTGACCTCGCAAGGTTTGAGGTCGCAGGTGCCACCCACCGCTCATTTGTCGCCAGCAGATGAGCCTTACACGAACTGTACATCGCTTCCACCAGCAATTCCCGAATGTCAACGGCGTGATCGGTCACTCGTTCCCCAAACAAGAACCGTTGGCTCTTTGGAAAACTGTCCACGCGATCCAGCAGCCATTTCGTGAAGTCGTACCACTTGATCAGCACGACCGGGGATCGATCCGACCTCTTCGCCACGTCGCTTCCTCTCTTCAACCCGTGCCATGCCCTGCTGCACGAAGTTCAATTTGATGCCGCAAACGTGGTTTGCATGGGGCCATCCACAGTTGACAGTGCACTCTGCGGCGGTCAAAATGCTCCCGAAGTCGATTCTGGGACTGGATTTCGGGGAGTTCTGTGATGG
>JALRDR010000134.1 GCA_023262145.1 Planctomycetaceae bacterium
GTTACCGTCCTTGTCAGATATTCGAAAGGCAGCTTGTTCGGTCTTCGGTACCTCCTCGAGCTTCAGCATTCCATCCTCGTTCATGTCATATTTCTTCAGGTACGTCTCGACACGACTCTTGTTTTCGGCGGCGATCATTTCCGGGGGTTTGAGCCGCTCCGGGGTTCCCGGTGTCTGCTCGATGAGTTCATTGATCCGTCCGTCGTGTTTCTTCAGCGTGAAGGCGTCGTAGAGTTCACCGACCGCAGTGCGAGCTTCGAATTTCAGCGTGTCTCCGTCGATGGAAATCACCTGGTAAAGTTGCGTGAATTCCGCCTGTCGTGACATGAACGGGAATCGCTGCATGGTGTACATCTTGGGACCGCTGACAGAGACAACATAGATCGTACCAGTTCTTTGATCACGAGCATTGAGCCCGCCGGGCTGGTTCTCTTCGCTGAGCGGTTTTCCGGACGAATCAACAAGCGGTGTTTCGAGGCCGGTACGACCGTAGGTGTGGTCATGTCCCTGCAGGACAAGGTCGACGTGATAGCGATCGAAGAGTGGTTTCCAGAGTCCGCGCATGGCGGCATTGTCGCGTCCATTGCCGGTGGAATAGATGGGGTGGTGGAACGTGCAGATCACCCACTTGTGTGTGTTGTCTTTCAGGACCCGTTCCAGCCATTCGGTCTGTTCCTTCAGCTTCTCATTGGAATTCAGTGCGATGATGCGGACGCCCTGATGGACGAGCGTGTAGCAGGATTCCTCGAGGCCGGGAGGGCCGTTTTCCGGGAAGGCAAAGCTCGGTCTCCAGTGATGTGATAAACGCCGATTCCCTTCATCGTTCTGGCCCTGTTCATGATTTCCCGGGACTGCCAGGCTGGGCACCATGCCATTGATCCAGCCACCAGCGTAAAACCATTCACCCCATTCTGCGTCTGATTCGGCCGAGTTGATCAGGTCGCCGGCGTGCAGGAAGAAGCTGAGCTTCGGAGCATCGCGATAGGCTTCACGAATCACGCGAGACCACATTGATCGCAGATTGTTCTGCGCATCCCCGAAGTAGACAAAGGAGAAAGGCTGTGACCCTGCGCTGGCCGTACTGAAGTGAAACCACTCCGACCAGTTGTTTCCGTCTCCCACGCGATAGGCATATCGAGATGCGGGCTGCAGGTCTGCAAATTCGGCAGTGTGGAAGTGCGCAGTACTCAGGTTGGACTCGAGTACCTGCGTCGTGGCGTTGACAGTTACAGCATCAGAGTCGAAATCTGGTTCGGGACCGGCGACAGAGATCTGTGCGAGGCCGAGAGTGACGTCCGTCGATGTCCGCCAGGTGACGGCCTGTGTCGTCGATGGATCGCCAGTCCACGTCAATATAATCCGATCCGGGATGACCGTCGGACGGTAGACCTCAGCGGGGGCAGCCGCATTGGGAGGCGGTGAACTGGCGGTGTCGTCGTCGGCGATTGTTGACGTCAACGAACCGGTCACAAGGAGTAAGAACAGTTGGCAAACCGTGCTGAGATGTCTGCGATCAGCCATGCCGGCAGTTCCTTAATCAGTCGTCTGGTGCAGAATTCGAAAGGATGGTCAGCGTTTTGATCGGACGTTGACCCGCAATGGAAACAGTGATCCGCTTCGCCGGAATCAGAATCTGAATGAGCGAGCGTACCGGTAATGTCTGCGATAGAAGGCAGACTGCCAAGGCAAAGGGCGGATCTGTCCGTATTTACGTCACCACACTGCTGCGGGGATACCAGAATAATTGGGGCCACTTGCCCTCGACGACTCCGTCGCCCAGGGAGTGCACAAGCCCTGAGCTCGAGTTTGGTTTCGAGTCTGTTTGTTTGCCTCCAAAGAGTGCTGTCTGAGGAGTGGGAGCGCTTCTGACCCACGATGCCATTTGGCAACACATGAGGTGTGCAGGTTTCCCAGGGCCAGTGCCACGGATTCCACGAGACTCGCGAGAAAGCACGAGAAAGGACAGGCATTGCAGGGCCGGTGGGTGGCACCGGGCTCGCCGC
>JALRDR010000143.1 GCA_023262145.1 Planctomycetaceae bacterium
GAATGTGTCGCCGGCATCCAGTCGGGTACGGGCGAGGTCCACGTAGCGGGCAGTTTCCGAAGTACTGACAGGTCGCCGGAATGCTCGCTTGAGAAAACCTGCAAGCAGGCGTTCGGCGTCGGTGACGGGTGAGTCGGTAACGACAGTGGAGTATTCAGATTTCTTCGGGAGCGATTCGAAATCATCCAGATAGAGCCTGGCGTTGCCGGACACGACGAACGCATTGTCCGGGGGACGAATCGGGTTGTGCAGGTCACCGCCGGCTGGCTGAGGTGAGTGTGGTAAGGGGCCGCGCTGTCGAGGCGTGGGGGGCAGCGGCACCATCTGCAGTTCACTGAACAGACGACGATGTCCGAGCGGGGGCCAGCTGTCCAGCAGCGGGCCTTCCACCTCCAGCCAGTCGATTGCGATCCCCGGGCCCGTGTAACCGGCAAGGTTACCGTTGTTCGGGCCTGCGGTCTTCAGGGTCACGGCATTGAACAGAATTTCATCACGAGGCGTCCGCATTGGATTCAGCCACACTTCAATTTCGGTGATCAAGGGCTGCAGCGAGGGGGCGTCAAAATATCCGAGCGTTCGCCCCGCTGCTGACAGGACTGCGGATTCTGTGCGTGCTGCGGGCTTCACCTCTCCTTTGTCCCACAGAAAGCTCCACAGTGACATGCGGATGCGATAACGGCCCGGATACACGGCGCGAAAGGGAAATCGCGGCTTGAATGCCCCGACACCCTCAGGAATCAGAACACCCACACTGCCGTCGTATGCGTCCTTGACGTTCTCTCGACGCATCCGCTGCAGGCGTTCATCCTTCCCTGCCGCCAGACCCTCCGGAATGGGGATCAGTGATGAGTCGTACTCAAAATCCCGCAGGAAGACCGTATTGCCGCGAAATGCCTGAGCGAACAGAGCCTGGCTGGCACCTGCCGGAATGTGTGCACGCTGAATGGCCGGCGGGATTGAGTGCGGAGCAATTGCCATATCCAGAGCCGTATCGGCAGCTTCCATGTACCGCGCCATCTGAACATAGGAGATGTCGAGCCCGTTTCCGGATTTATCAAACCCCCAGGATTCCCCGTCTTCCGGCAGCAGGTCACGAACTTCGAGACCGGCAAGATCAAACAGGTCGCGGAGCGCGTTCTCGTATTCCTTGCGATTCAGCCTGCGGACAACAGAACGCCCGTCTGTCTGTCTGCGCAGGTCCGAGGCCGCGGTGAGCTGCTGATGCAGCGACAACAGCAGTTGCTGTCGCTCTTCCGGAGCCGGCTGTGGGGAATCGGGAGGAGGCATCACGCTGTTGAGCAGCTGATCGTGGACTTTTACCCATACCTGTACGTTTTCCATCTGTGTCAGATCGGCTGGCAGGGTGTCGAGACGCAGCCCGGCTTCGTGGTGATCGCTGCTGTGGCAGGCAACACAGTGGTTATCAAGGAAAGTCCTCCACTGCTTCACGTCAGCGATCCCGTTGACATTGTTCAGGATGCACAGCAGAACAGTCAGTAATGGCTGAACGAATCGCACAACATTTTCTCTTGTACTGGTTGTTGCATTGCATTGACCGATCGCTGGCCGTTGGACAACCTGACGCCGAGGGTCCTTATTGCCATGCAGTGGCTATGCTGACATTTGTCGAGGAAGACAGAAGTTTGGTTGATAGTTTTTCTGAGCCATACCGCTGAAACTGCAACGAGTGGTGAATGTGGAGCTGCCGAAGTTGCGGGCCTCAGCTGTTGCGAAATTCCAGTCCCGTCAGAGTGCTCGTGCTGGTGCCGAAGGAATCGGCTTCGATGCCCAGACGCTGGATCATGTTCACGTACAGGTTGCAGAGTGGTGGTGGGTTGTCGGGGTCAAAGGCCAGGTGCTGGCCATGCTGAAATCCGCCGCCAGCCAGAAGCACCGGCAGGTTTTTAGTGGAATGACTGCTGCCGTCGCCAAGGTTGCTGCCCAGAAATACGGTGGTGCGTTCCAGCAGGTTGCTGTCTGCTTCCTGCGACTGCTGCAGACGGGCCAGCAGATCGCGAACGG
>JALRDR010000208.1 GCA_023262145.1 Planctomycetaceae bacterium
GGGACACTCCTCCGGCGTCTTGTCTCTCCGCTGACCGCACGCTAATCTGGCGTCCAGAGCACTTGTGCTCCTTCTGCAGTGCAGGTGGCGTTTTGCCAGCCGTGTTCTGCAGGCGGCTTGCACGCGGTGCTGCGATCTTCCTGCCGGTAGCGGCCGGACTTCTGATTGAAGCCTGCGGCCGCCTGGCAATGTCCGTTCCTTTACGATTCCATCAAGGCGCAAACGATGAGCCCCATTCAGCACGGTTCACACCCACTGCGTGAAACTCGACGGTTTTTCTTCGCACGCAATGGGGCGGGAATTGGTACGGCGGCTCTGGCGTCGCTGCTGCAGTCGGATTCCGTGGCCGGCCAGCCGACAGATGCTCCGGCGCTGTCCACGCTGCATCATTCCTCGACGGCAAAGCATGTGATCTGGCTGTTTATGGCTGACGGTCCGTCGCAGCTCGATTTGTTTGATTACAAGCCGCAGCTGGCTGAGTACTTTGACAAGGACCTGCCGGAGAGTATTCGCAACGGTCAACGAATTACCACGATGACATCGGGACAGAGCAGGCTTCCCTGCGCTCCGTCTGTTTTCAGTTTTTCCCGCCGAGGTCAACAGGGGGCATGGGTCAGTGATCTGCTGCCTGAGATTGGCAGCATTGTCGACGATCTGTGCATCGTCAAGACGATGCACACTGAGGCGATCAATCATGATCCGGCGATCACCTACATTCAGACGGGAAGTCAGCTTCCAGGGCGTCCGAGTATGGGGGCCTGGCTGTCCTACGGGCTGGGAAGTCCGGCGAAGGATCTGCCGGCGTTCGTGGTGCTGCACTCCCGCATTCCCGGTGGTGCTCAGACTCAGGCGTTATTCTCGAGGCTCTGGGGCAGCGGATTTCTGCCCACTCGGCATGCTGGCGTGTCGCTGCGATCAAACGGTGATCCGGTGCTTTATCTGTCGAATCCGGACGGAGTTGACGGGGGCACTCGGCGAACCATGCTGGATGGACTGGCTGCATTGAATCAGCAACGTCTGCAGACTGTCGGTGATCCGGAGATCGCATCGCGGATTGCTCAGTACGAAATGGCCTTCCGCATGCAGACATCGGTTCCGGAATTAACGGATATCTCAGACGAGCCGGAAAGTGTTCTGGAAATGTACGGGCCGGAAGTTCGTGAGCCGGGTACCTTTGCCTACAACTGTCTGCTGGCTCGGCGTCTGGCGGAGCGTGGAGTTCCTTTTACACAGGTGTTTCTGCGAGGCTGGGATCATCATGGCGGACTGCCGGGGTCTATTCGGCAGTTGGCGCCGGTAAGTGATCGCGCCAGTGCTGCGCTGGTGAAGGACCTGAAGCAACGCGGGATGCTGGACGACACACTGGTGGTCTGGGGGGGAGAATTCGGCCGTACGGTCTACAGTCAGGGGACACTCACTGCTGAGAACTATGGACGCGATCATCATCCTCGTAATTTCGTAATGTGGCTGGCCGGCGGTGGAATCCGTGGCGGGCAGGTGTACGGGGAAACGGATGATTTCAGCTACAACGCTGTAGAGAATCCGGTGCATATTCACGATCTGAATGCCACGATTCTGCACGCTCTGGGAATCCAGCACGAGCAGCTGACATACCGCTTTCAGGGCCGTGACTTTCGTCTGACTGACGTCCACGGAACTGTAGTCTCCGACCTGCTGCATTCCTGAGGCCGGCGCAACCGAACCCTCAGCCTGATGTATGCCGTACGTCGTCAGACAAACTGCACATGGTCCGACATTCTGCGGAACAGAATTCTGCGGAACAGAATGGTGTAACAGATGTCATCAAAACAGGATCGACGGCTGCAGGCCGGGATCTGGGTGGATAATCCGGCAGTGCTGAACGAAGTACTGCGGGAATTTGACCAGCGACTGAGTGATTCCGGATCGCCGCAACGATCCGGCCGACTGCGCGTGTTTCGCTATCCGGCTGAAGCAGCGCATGTCGTTCTGGAACCGCTCCAGCACCTGACCGGTGCCGTCAACGAGTATCGTCGACTGAGCAATGAGACGGTTCTGGACTGTCGACTTCTGCTGGAAGTGTGCGAGCAGCTGCAGACGGAATCGGATGCCGAGCCGTACGTGGACATCGCCTGCGAGCTGATCAGTGAGCTGCAGCAGAACCTGCGTGATTTCTCCCGCTGGTGTGGATTCCAGGAGCGTCAGGTTCATACCGCTTCGCGAAGCGACCTGCTGCGCGCGGAGATTGAACTGGAAGGTGACGAGGTGATTCTCCGGACGGATCTGGACGGCAGTACGCGGCTGCGTGGGGCCGTTGCAGTGCCGATGTTTCTGGCATTCTGGAGAGCCCGTGGGCATCGGCTTTCCAGTCAGGGCTTTGAAGATGTTGATCGCAGCGTCAATCGCCGCAGTCTGGAACGCTATCGCACCAGGCTTTGTGCACGCCTGCAGCAGGTGCTGCTGGAAGTTGTGCCCGTCGAAAACGGGTTTGTTCTGCAACGCAGCAAATAACCCTGCCTGCACCTTCTGGCGTCCTCGGCAGGCACCGGGAGCATGCGGTACGGCGATTGTGTTCCCGTTGTCGCTGCCCAGCCAGTTATGCATTGCCGGGGACCGGAATCATTCGCGCAGGATACCGCAGAACGGTTCAGGCTGCATCGATCGCAATTTGCCGAAAGATCACGGGAGCCGCGGTCGAAAAGGCTCTGGCATGCATGCTGCTGCAGAATTCAGAACTGCAGTTCCGTAACTCACGAGGAACCGCATCAGCGGCCACTGCAGTTTCAGCGTCCACTGTAGTTTCATCTGCGATCAACCGGTGTGCCGAGGTGATCTGCTGGAAACGCCAACAGGGAAATCAGCCTGCAGATGACCAGCCGTACTCATTCAATGTGAGTACCAGGAAGATGATTCCGGTAATCACGGCCCCGAGCGAGACAAACATGAGCCCATCGTAGATTGTTGGGTCAGAGTTTTGTTGTGACATTGTCCCCTCTTTCAATTGAACCGTTGCGAGTTTCCTCGAGGACACGTCCGACGGCCATGTCCGGATAGACATCAGTAATTTCGATTTCACAGATGAAGCGGCGACCTCGAAAGACGATCAGCTTCATTTTTTCATCAATTCCGTCATCGGTGCCGACTGAAATCTCAACCAGCTCTACGGTTCGGGAAGTGTTCTTCTTTGACTGTCGGACCACACCGTCAACTTTTTCAACTGCGGCTGGCACGATACCGACGTACACCTCATCAGGGTCCACCTTGTTCAGGCGGCAGAGATCACGCAGTCGAGCAATTTCGGAGTTCAGGTATAGTTCCCGCTCTGTGCGTTCTTCAATTTCGCTTTTCAGTGCGGCGATGTTTGCGGAAACGCCTTCGGTCTTGCCTGCAAACTCGG
>JALRDR010000230.1 GCA_023262145.1 Planctomycetaceae bacterium
TACGCCACCCGCATCAGGACGGACGAAGATTCCTCCTGCTGCCCGGGCAGACGGTGCGTGCCCGGCTTGCGCACGCGAGTCACAATCTGCTCGCTCCGCTGCAGCAGCTTCTTCAGTTTTGGTCCGTATCCCGGATTGCGAACACTGATCAGCAGTTGCAGCGCCTGAATCGGAAACCCACTGCAGGTTGTCTGCGGTACATCGGGATCCGCAGCCGTCTGCACCGGGCGACACAACAGCCCCACGCGCGCTGTCAGGTTTTCAAGGCGATTCTGCTCTTTGCGATTCCACAAGTCCGCCTGGAAGACCTCCGCCCAGAATGCCAGTCGGGCCAGCGGAGTCATCAGATCCGGAAGGCGACTGAACAATTCCGCACGCGGTACTCCATCGTTGTCGGTGGCCTCAATCGTCAGCGCACGAATGTAGTCGGCGGCGTTTCTGCGAAGCTGCACCGAGTTGCCCAGCGGCTCGAGCAGGTGGGAGCACAACCATGGCGCCTCACCACGTGCCGCGAAGACAAGCACTCGCTCACATACGTCCGCAGGATCGCCACTTCCCGACAGCGACAACGGATCTTCAATCAGCTGTTCGTCCTGAACCGCCGCAGCAATCAACTGCAGGCATTTGAGGAATACATCCGAGTCAAGGCGCTGGCCCAGTCGCACAAGCACCTCGGCTACCGCAATCGTCTCCCAGCCACAGATCGCAGAGCCGTCAGTTTCCAGCCACTCGGTGAGAATGGCGGTGAGCTGTCGAGCAGCTTTTCGCCCCCGCCCTGCCTGCAGTGACTGAATCTGACGCAGACTCAACTGCTGCAGACCGTCTGCGAGCTGACGTTCGCGATCCGAGAGCGGACTCCAGTCGGCCGACCACAGACACAGCAGTCCAGTGGATTCGAGGATTGCTTCGATGCGAACACGAACATCACTCAGATGTTCCTGCCAGATCTCAAACAGGGAGTCAATTCTTCCGTCCGCGACCGCGCGGCGAACCTTCTTCGATGCCCGTCGCCCCGGCGTAAACTCAGTACCAATCGATGTTGAGGACATCTCTGCCTGCTCCGCAAAGTTGATCCTCCGTGATTCAGGTAAAATCTTTGTCGCAGCGACCAACAGCATTCAGGCCACCCTGCCCGAACAGTGTTATTCACCAGGCCCAACAGCGAGCTCAGATCGTTGTTGAGGAAAAACCACCGTCAACAACGATGTTCTGACCAGTCACAAAACTCGATGCTTTTTCTGCTGCCAGCCAGATCACCGCTCCGGCAAGCTCTTCGGCACTTCCGAAACGTGCCATCGGTGTGTGTCCAATGATCTGCTGCCCGCGTTCCGTATAGCTGCCATCATCCTGAAAGAGCAATTTGCGATTCTGTTCCGCTGGAAAGAATCCCGGGCTGATGGCGTTCACACGAATTCCACGTTGCGCCCACTCCCGCGCCAGGAACTGGGTCAGGTTGATGACCGCGGCCTTCGCTGCCGAATAGGCAACTACTCGCGACAGGGGAATCATTCCGGACATGGAGGCGATGTTGATGATGCTTCCACGCCCCTGCTGGAGCATTGTTTCACCGAAAACCTGAGCAGGCAGCAGTGCACCGCCGACCAGATTCAGATCAAAAACGCCATTCCAGCCATCCCGCGGAAGATCACAGAAGTTACTGCCCGGAGGTAAAGTTGCGTCGGGTCGATTGCCACCCGCGGCAGCAACCAGAATGGAGGTTGGTCCCAGCTGCTGATTGATGGAGTCACGGGCCGCTCGCAGCGATTCCGGGTCCAGTGCGTCTGCCGACTGGAATATTGCCCTCCCGCCGGCAGCTTCAATTTCGGCAACACGCTGCTGTCCGCGTTCTTCACTGCGTCCGACAACAGCAACCGCTGCCCCGGCAGCCGCCAGAGCCGAGGCCATGCCGCCGCCAAGCACTCCTGTGCCTCCGAGGACAACAGCTGTTTCACCGCTGAGATCAAAAATCGACGTGCTCATTCCGGACCCTGTTTCTCTCACGAATGTTGCGTGCGTAAAAATCCTGGTTGAGTGCTGAACATTGCCTCTGCTGATGCTCAGCACAAAATCATGTTCGCAGTTTCTCCAGCCGGCGGAGCTCAGCCTTCAGTTCTTCATCACTCTGCTCTTCACCGGCTTCCTGTCGGGCACGGAACTGATGTACCAGGTCATCCATCAGCGGCTGTAGTTCGCGAGTATGTTCCTCAGCGATGCGGTCCGGAAACAGGACGCCTTCGAGGTGGTCGTACTCGTGCTGCACGACGCGCGCCGGAAAATCTTCCAGTTCCAGCTCAAACTGCTGCCCGGAGAGATCAAATGCATCGATGGTAATGAGAGTCGCACGGGTGACGGGAGCGCAGATTTCCGGCAGGCTCAGGCAACCTTCCTCACCGTCTTCACTTCCCCGACGACGACTGATCCGAGGATTCAGGAACACCATCTCCTCCTCTTTTTCCTGCGGATCTCCTGTGGGGTTGATGACGAACAAGCGGTAGGGCAGCGCCACCTGGTTGGCGGCCAGCCCAACGCCACGAGCCTCATACATCAACTCAAACATCTGATCCACCATCGCTTTCAGCTCTGCATCGATGCGGGTGATTTCCCGCGATTTCCAGCGAAGAGCAGGATGGGGATGGGGCACTATCTTCAACTTCGTCATGTGCGCAATTCTGAACTGACTGAAAAGGCATTGCAGTGACAGCAGCCATGAGCTTCCAAAACCCATGAAATGAACTGTACTGACCGCGGAATCGTGACGCCCGCAGCAGATGCTGGCAGTCTAACGCAGATTCGTGAAATTCCCGAATGTCCCGCACTGGATTCGGCGGAAATCTCTTGACTGACTGCTGCGTGTGCGAATTGTGGGAGGCAGTCTAGCGGCTGTCTGCAGCTGGGGCGTTGCGGTAATCCAGCGGCGGCTTCTGCCCGGGCCGCATGAGCGATTTCCACTCGGAGCCATCAAGACGCTGCTGCATTTCCGCCCGTGCCTGCTGCAGTGTCTGCGGATTCGTAAACAGGTCGACCATGCCGGCAGCCAGTGTCCGCGCGGCAAGATGCATTCCCTGCTCCCCGATCGACATTCCCCCGGCTGCCACCGCCTGCCAGGAATGGGCCGGCGTTCCAGGCACCCAGCAGGCTGTCGTAAAACCACTGACCGGGACCACCCATGAGACGTCTCCAACATCCGTAGACCCCATCCCCGTTACGCCTTCCACATTTTCAACGCGAGCCAGCTGATCATTCGCGATCTGATGGTCGAGGTGCCGACGAATCCGTTCCGCAAATTCTGTCTGTTCCTGGGAATACGACAGATCGTTCAGCTGAATCAGTCGGCGGCGCAGCACTTCACTGAGTGTGCGGTTGGGCAGAATCTCTCGAATGCCACCCTCGTAACGAATTGTAAGTTCGGTTTCCGTTGCCAGAGCGCCGGCCTGAGCACACTTTTCCAGACGCTCATAAAGCGCGCGGACAACTTCACCATCCGGATGTCGCACGTAGAAATAGATCTCTGCAAATGCCGGCACCACATTGGGGGCGAGCCCCCCGGCTGTCACGACATGGTGGATTCGACTTCCCTCAGGAGTATGCTCGCGAAGCAGTTCCGAAGCATGCGCGGTGAGCTCGACTGCATCCAGTGCCGAACGCCCCAGTTCGGGAGCACCCGCGGCATGGGAAGTCTTTCCACGAAACTGAAACTTGACTGCGATCCGGGCCAGACTGGAACGATCCCCCGCTGAAGTAACGGCGGAAGGATGCCAGTGCAGTACGGCAGAACAGTCTGCAAACAATCCGTCCCGCACCATGAACACCTTGGCAGATCCACCCTCTTCGGCCGGACAGCCATAGAATCGCACTGTCCCCGAAAGTCGACCGTCACGAATCTGCTCGGCAATTGCTATGGCCGCCGACAGGGATGCAGTGCCGAACAGATGGTGCCCACAGCCATGCCCCCACTGATTATTGTCTTCGCGCAGCAGTGGTTCAGGTAACGCCTGCTGAGAAAGCCCGGGCAATGCATCATATTCACCCAGAATTCCGATTACCGGTTCGCCACTGCCGAATTCGGCTGTGAACGCTGTCGGGATCTCCGCAACGCCGAAGTTCACTTTCATACCCGCGGCTTCTGCCGCAGCCGCCAGCAGTTGCGCTGAAACGTTCTCCTGATAACCGGGTTCTGCCAACTGCCAGATTTTTTTTGCCAGCTGCCAACTGTCATCTCGTCGACGCTGAACTGAGGCGACGACGGAATCGATGACCGGTTCCTGCTGTGCCCGGAGCGGAGACTGCGTCGCACCTGCGATGAACATCAGCACTGCAATGACGAACCTGAGTCTTCGGATTGAGTTGTGCCGCATGATGTTTTTCCCCGGCCTCGCATTGGCCGCTCTAATGCTGCGTTGTGGGCAGGCTGTGGCAGGCACTGCCTGAAAAAATGATCTGCGGATACACTGGTGGCCGTCAGAACCTGACACGACAACCACAGCAATGCGCGAGGTGAATGCTGCACAGCATCGCCGATTACGCAGCTGGCGCCGCAGCCAGCAGACGGGCCAGATGCAGTTCAATACAATCCGCAAGACGCTGAGGATTGTAGCCACCTTCCAGCAGGCTGACGACTTTCCCGCCGCAATGAACCTGAGCAATCTGTGTGACAATGTCGGTCAGCGCTGCAAAGTCCTCTGTTTCGAGTCCCAGGGATCCCACGGGATCTTCGCAGTGCGCATCAAAGCCGGCGCTCAGAATGACCAGCTCCGGCCGCATCCGATCCGCTGCATCTGACAGCCGCGATGTCACCCCCCTGATAATCTCAGCGCGAGAAGTTCCATTTGCGATCGGCAGATTGAATGTCGTCCCCAGACCAGCTCCGCTGCCGGTCTCAGATGCCGCCCCGCTTCCCGGATAGAACGGAAAACGGTGCGCAGAAAAGAAACCCACATGCGGGTCTTCGTAGAATGCAGCCTGCGTGCCGTTTCCGTGATGAACATCCCAGTCCACGATCAGGATCCGCTGCAGTCCCCACTGTTGTTGAGCCGCTCGAGCTGCAATCGCTGCATTGTTCAGCAGACAAAACCCCATCGGACCATCGCGAAGCGCATGATGCCCGGGCGGACGCGTCAGGCAGAAGGCCGTTCGGTCATCACCCTGGACGACCCGCTGAACAGCATCAATCGCTGTTCCGGCAGCGAGCGCGGCAATCCGCGGAGAGGCCTTGCAGACAACGGTATCCGCCTCAATCCTGCCGCCGCCGCCGGCTGCATATTCCTGCAGCTGCAGCAGGTATTCCGCCGTGTGAAATTGCTCAATCTCACGCTGCTCTGCAATGCGACACTGCCCGTGCTGCAGCAGCTGCGGCAGCTCGGTGGTTGCCAGATGCTGCAGTACCCGCTGGAGCCGTTGAGCAGATTCCGGATGGTCTCCGGTCTCATGCAGAAGAAACTGGTCGCTGGTGTAAAAAATGGTCATGCCACTGCTCCGCTGCGCCAGATGCCTGTCAGACAGGATGGTTTCTCTCGCATTATCTCCGCAGCCACTTTCCGGGACAGATCAAATGTCCGCTGAGGGCACCACTGGCCACAAGTGCTAAAGCCTGAGCCGCTGTTGCGACGATCTTGGTGTGGTGAGAAGCGGAGTTGATTCTGCGGGACTGCCGCAGCAGGTTCATCATCGGCATTTTCTGCCGGTTGGCACTCAACTGCGATTCCCGACGGAACAGGCAATACAGGATACCCGGGAATGATCCCGGAAAAGGACGGGGCCGGAATGTCAGAATCCGGGCAGGAAAAACAGCTGCGGCTGGGATTCCTCGAAACAATCGAAATTGACGGTCGCGGCCACATCGGGGGACTGCTGGTGACCAATCTCAGCGGACGCCCGCTGGAGTTTCAGTGCACCACACCGGTTCGCCCCAATCGTACGCAGGAGATCCTTTTCGGAGACGCTCTCCGACCATGGCTGCTGGGAGAACTGATCGGCAGCACGCTGCTGGAGCGGGTTTCAATCAAACCAGGTCTGGTGATTACCAGCGATCCGTCGCTGCTGGAACTACAGAACCACACCACGATTCCCGTGGCTCTTGCCGAAGAACAGAGTCGTTCGGGCCCCCGGAAAGAAAACGACAATACGGCCGCTGGTGAAGTCGTGCCCACAACACACTCCGTCCGGGTCGGGAACAGTCTGCTGCGGTTTCATCACGGGCACAGTCGAAATGCAGAGTCGCTGGAACGACAGCAGCATCTGGTGCCGGAGTCAGCGAATCTTCAGGAACCACTGGAACGTGTTCGTGAGGCACTCGCTGAAACCGTTCGTACTGTGTTTTCACGCTGACATCGTCGGCGGTCACCCGGTACATCTGCCCTGCTCGACCATGGAAGGTCCGGAATCATGACGTCGTTTTCCGAAGCAGATGCCACTGCAGCAGAGACACAGCCGATCTGCGTGGAAACACTCAGTCTGCTTCCGAACAAGCCAGCGGTTGCCATTGAACAGACCGGGTTCAATCCGGCGTTGAACCGCGTTCCGACTCCCAGTAGCGTCTCGATCCCGCTGGAGCTTTCCGTCGAATACGTACCGGCATGGAAACCACGCCGCATCCCGCTCAAGTGCATTGGGCTGACTCTGCCCGATGGACTTGAATTCGTACCGGAAAAAGAACCGCGGCTGAAGTCTGGGGACGGATTGGAACTGCGTCCGATCCGGCCACCACGGGCAGCGGCCAATGGGAGTGAAGAGCCGACAGCAAAACGCTGCACCAGAATTCGTCCTCCGGCAGATGCTCTTTCACTGCAGGACCGGCTGTTCTATCTGCTCCAGCCACCACTCGAATCGTGGCTGGCCGGCCAGGAACTGATCATGCCATTTGAACCCTTTCCGTATCAGTATGAAGGGATCGCCTGGCTGTTCTCCAGTCAGTCCGCGCTGCTGGCCGATGAGATGGGCCTCGGAAAAACAATGCAGACAATCACAGCCCTG
>JALRDR010000274.1 GCA_023262145.1 Planctomycetaceae bacterium
GGGCGAATCTGCCCGGCCACGGTGGCCCCGGTTCGCAGGCCAAACCGACGAATCTGGCTGGGGCTGACGTAAATGTCATCCGGACAGGGCAGGTAGTGGTAGTCGGGGCTGCGCAGAAAACCAAAGCCATCCGGCAGGATCTCCAGAGTTCCTTCTCCGAACATCAGCCCGTTCAGACGGGTGCGTTCCTTCAGAATGCGGAAGATCAGGTCCTGCTTCTTGAGTCCATGAAATTCGGTCAGTTTTTCGCGTTCGGCGATTTCGATGAGTTCCCGCATCGACAAACGCTGCAGTTCAGCGATGTTGACATCGCTCTCCCCCGGAGGAGCAAACGTCTCTGCGACGGAGCGTTCGGGTTCCGGGGAAGATTCTTTGCGGGGAGCGGAACGTCGTTGTGGACGTGACTGCTCGGAGCTGTTTTCTTCAGGATTACTGGCCATGGTCGCTGGACGACTCCGGGGATTCAGTTGAACTTCCGGCTGGAGACAGGAAACTGCGGAACGGCATGAGCCGGGATGTGCCGCCGTGACAATCAGGAAGGGTGAGAATCCCGATCGGGCTGCTGCTCGTGCTGGTTTGCAGCAAGCAGAGTTCGAATTGATCGAGACAGTTCATTCGCGGAGGCTTCCAGCGACCCCGAATTCTGAATAGTGATATCGCACGCTTCCTGCTTGCGATGCAGCGGCAACTGGGCCGCTTCTCTTCGTTGGAGTTCATCGGCGGACCAGTGGCGAGTTTCCGCGACGCGGTGAATTCGCAGTTCATCCGGAGTGTCGATGAATACCACCAGGTCACAGTCTGCCGCCCAGCCCGCTTCCAGCAGCAGAGCAGCATCAAGAATGATGGCATCCACATCGTGTGGTGCCTGTGCACGTTGTCTTTGAATTTCACTGCGAATGCCCGGTCGCACGATGCGATTGAGCTGTTCGAGTGCCACAGCATGAGCAGTTGTGTCACCGAATACACAGTCAGCCAGAGCCGAACGGCTGATCTGCCCGTCGTCCTGCAGAATCTGATTTCCAAACTGCTGCACCAGCTGCTGCCGGATCTGATCGATCTGCAGCTGCCGATGACCAATCTGGTCGGCATCAATGATCAAGAGTCGGAGATCTGAAACGGCCCTGGGAACTGAGGATTTTCCGGAACCAACACCGCCAACGATCCCGACCAACGGCGGCTGCCGGTGCAGAGATGACGTTGAATGGTGGCTTGCTGCAGGGGAAGAGTCAGACACGGGACCGGAATGGAAGAGAGAAATGTTCAGGAGACGGTGGGAATTCCTGCTGAAAGTCAGTCTGCGGCACACGTGTGTGCAGCGGCAATGAAGCCGCACATGCTGCTGAGAATGGTTGTGGCAGACGATCAGCAGCAGCTGTCGCAGAGAATGATGAGAGTTGTTTTGGACTGGGAAAAAAGGTTGCCATGACATTCCGGCGTGACCTGCCATCTCATCACGACTGCTGGTTGACCGCAGATCCGCTGATTGGGCAGGTCGGCAGTCGGAGTCAGACGTGGTGAAAGTCATTGCCGGGCGGCAATGACAGGCTGCAGTGATGTGCTGCAGTGATGGGGGGCAGTTGGTACTTTGGCGTTGAAAGTGTTTTTGACAGGAGTCACTGGAATCCGAAGAATCAGGATTCCGAAATGAAAGTGTCCGTAAGCCGCTGGCAGAAGTCAAACAAACACGGTGGCGGACAACGGAATTCCCGACGTAAAAGATGTTCGTGGGTATACGGAAAAACGCGCCGCGTCAGGCTGGCAGGCGTGCTGAGCGAGGGCCGGCGGGTTCGCAGCGGGGGGGGCTGGCAGGCGTGCTGCTGATTCAGGAGGAGAACCAGAGCAGGAACAGGTAAATACCGGTGAGCACGCCCAGTGTCTTCAGAAACATCACGCGTGCAGCAGAAATAATCTTTTCACGCAGTTCAAACCTGGTGGCTGTATAGACGAGGCAGACGATGGCGGTGATCGGAATGGCCTGTGTAAGCAGTTGCAGATCCATGGCAGTGTTCCGGGAGTGACTTCAGAGAAACGCCCGGGTGGAACTCCGAGCGTCAAGTAGAGTTGCAGTTCAGGACTTTTCGGCGGCTTCGTCTTCGTCATCAGGTTTTGTCGGAGGTTGTTCATCTCCGTAACCATAGGCGGGGCCCTGCGCGGCATCCCAGATTGCCAGCAGATTCAGCAGTCCGGCAATCCAGGTGCAGACGCTGGCCACGTCGAACTGACGGGCAAGGCTGCCGCTCATGCGATCCAGTTCCTCGTTGTCTCGGGGAGCCTGAAACCAGTCCAAAAAGCTGCGCGGAACAGAGCCTTCGATTTCCCCTGAAAGCCCCTGACCATCTGCGGATCGGATGGGGCAGAAAATACGTTTGCGGGGAGAACCGAAGACACGGCGTCCCTGCCTGACCAGGCCTTCCAGCTGGATTTCGCGGATGGGGTTGTCCTGATTAATGCTGGCGTCATCGAGGATCAGGGTTCCTGCGACTTTGCGGCTGCCCTGCTCCCCGACGGGATGCAGTTGCAGACGCCCACTGACAGCACGACGGGAGTAGTTCAGACCCTCATCAACTTTGATGACTCCCACAAAGTCTGCGTCGATGGGATGATCCAGGAAGCCCACAGTATCGTCGTTGCGGCGGAACCGTCCCTGTTGAATCAGTGCCGGCCAGGTCGGCAGGCCGGTGAATGCCTGCGCCGCATAGCCCCACGAAAAACTGCTTCGTGGCTCATTGGATTCGTACTGCGAGGAATCCGGCGTGCTGCGCACAGCGAGGTGGGAGTAGACGGGTTGGCCATGCCCAAGGAACGTGCCCCAGAAGTGCAGCGACAGGATTCCGCAGAAGAAGATCACGGACTTGAATTTTCGTCCCTGATACCAGTGGCCTGCACCGGGGATCACCAATGCCAGCACTGCTGCCAGCAGTGGATTTTTCAGGGAGACTCTTGGATCGGTCATGAGGGGACCTGATTGGGCATGGGTGGCCCAGTC
>JALRDR010000453.1 GCA_023262145.1 Planctomycetaceae bacterium
AGAGCGGCGCCACGATGTCCCGCATACCTTCGATGGAAGTGAATGGCCTGGAGCCATGGATGTCCCAGGTGATCTCATCGAAGACCGTCAGAAAGGTATTGATTGTGACAAATCGCACTCCGGATTCGACCAGTCGCCGAGCGAGCAGGCAGCACTGACCAAATCGATTCATGCCGTATCGATCGCGGACGGATTGTGGTTCCTTTGAAAGTTCAAAGGCTTCGCGGGCTGTATCGCTGGACATGAGTCGATAGGCGGCTTCAAAGTTGCGCCCCATCATCTGCGCATTTTCGGTGGATTCAAAATTGCTTACCGCCGAATCGACCAGATCACGCAGTCGTCTGCGGCGGTTCAGACGAACTTCGCCGAGTGATTCCGGGGGCAGCAGATCGGGGACTCTGAAGTCTTCCCGGGAGGGATCAGCCATGAGTGCGAAGGGATCGTAGGCTTTGCCCAGAAACCCCCCGGCCTGACCATTGGGGAGGTTGCCACCACCGCGGCCCATCGTTTCGGGGAGCACAACAAATGGAGGCAGGTCGGAGCGACGTCCGCGGAGATAACTGAGCACCGAGCCGGCGTGGGGCGTGTTCACGCCGCCCTGAAACTGACGACCGGTCTGCATCATCTGCCAGCCGGCGTCATGCACGGCGGCGCCCGTGTGATGACAGCTGCGTACCAGTGCAATGTGCTTTGACAGTTCTGCGTGCCGTGGCAGAATCTCAGACAGCTCATATTCCCCGCAGCTGGTTGCGATCGGTCTGAACGGGCCCCTGACTTCCGCCGGCGCATTTGGCTTCATGTCAAACGTGTCAATATGACTGGGGGCACCAAGATTGAAGATCATGATACATGATCGCTCATCGTGCCCTTCCCTGACCTGGCCGAGTTCCTTTGCCTGCAGATAATCGGCCAGCGAGAGCCCGCCCACGCCCAGTGCACCTACCTGCAGAAAATCACGCCGTGTTGTCCCGTCGCAGGTGTGCGCAGTTCCGTTACCGGTGATCTTGAGCATGACAATTCAGCCTTTGCGATCGGAAGACAGAGAGATTTGTCGGGAATGCGAGGGCCGTGCTGCGGGCAGGCAGGAGTCCTGCAGCTGTGCAACAGACCCGATTCCGGTGAAAATCATGGTACCCTGCCGACATTGGCGGAACAACGTTGAACGAACAGGGAATCAGCCACTTCGTTGCTCGCGGTCCTGGATTCAGACGGCCACTTCGACTAGCCTTCGCTGCTGTCATCAAGGCCTGCCGGCGATATGCAGCCGTTTTACTTTTCGGTGTACTGCAGCGCATTTCATCAGAGAATCTGACCACTGGGAGAACTCACATGATTCGAGCACTGATCCTTACCGTTGCGGCAGCCGTGACTGCCGCGCCGGCATTTGCCGCGGAGCCGGAAGGCGACTGGAAAACCATGTTTGACGGCAAGTCCATGGCGGGCTGGAAGGCCAATGAAAATCCTGCTTCATGGAAGGTGGAAGACGGAACACTGGTCTGCCACGGAGAGCGAAGTCATCTGTTTTACGTGGGCGACGATCAGCCCTTCACGGACTTTGAGTTTCAGTGCGAAGTAAAAACGACTCCGGGCAGCAATTCCGGGATCTATTTTCACACTCGCTTCCAGGAAGATGGCTGGCCCAGATACGGTTATGAATGCCAGGTCAATATCACGCAGTCAGACCCAAAGAAATCCGGCGGACTGTACGCTGTGGTGGATGTGGCCGATCCGGGCCTGAAGGACAACGAGTGGTATACCACGTGGATTCGAGTAGAGGGCCGCCGAATCACCATCAAAGTCAACGATCGCACCACCGTGGACTACGTTGAACCCGAAGGCAAGAAGGCATTCTCCGCCGACTTTGAACGACGGCTGGGACATGGCACCTTTGCACTGCAGGCTCACGACCCGGACAGCAGAGTAGCTTACCGCAACCTGAAAGTCCGCCGACTGAAATGAGCGGCAGCAACTGACGGCGTTACGGGGCACGGGACCGAAGAATTCCACCTGCTGCCCCGCATCCGCTTTTTTGCTGCTGCCCGTTTGGCTGCCGACAGCTATGCTTCAGTATTCTTTCGTCAGTTACCACCACGCCGCAGAATCGAAAGGAATGCATCCGTGGCTGTCCGAATGGAATTGACTCGCATTGTCGACTGTGACCTGAACGACCACCACTGGATCCATCTCTCTGAGACTCACGGGGAGCGGACCTTCCCGATCGTGATCGGACGTGCTGAGGCACAGATCATCAACCGCCGACTACTGGAAGAAATACCCTTCCGCCCGATGACTCACCAGCTGCTCTGGAATATTGCAGAAGCTCTGGGTGGCACCTTCGAAGATGTGGTCATCACGGACCTGCGTGAACACACCTACTACGCCGTCGTTCGTATTCGTTGCGGCGACCAGCTGCACGCAATTGACTGTCGACCGAGTGATGGCGTCGCCATCGCTGCACACGCTCGGCCGATGCTGCCAATCTACGTTGAGGAATCTGTGCTGCAGGCTGTTGTTGGATCCTGAAACATCCAGCGATCCGGGTTCCGGCGATCCGAGTTCCGGCGTCCGAGTTCCACGCTGTGCGAACAGCACGGCTCCGTGAGAACCCGCAGAACCAGTACAACCGAATTCGGCTGCCATTCCTACAGCGACGATTCTGCGTCAAGGACGCGCTGCAGTTGTTCGTGGTAGCGATCGATCGCCAGTTCCCAGTCGCCGGTGCTGTGCATCTTTCTTTGAGCAGCGTCCGCCATTCGCTGAAGTTCCTCTGGATGAGCGAGCGAGTACTTCAGCACCTGTTCCAGCTGGACAGGGTCGGCAGCAGTAAACAGCTGGCCGGTTTCTGCGGCACTGATCAGTTCCGGGATTCCGTCAACGGACGACGCTGCCACGGGCAAGCCTGCAGCCTGTGCTTCACTGATCACATTCGGCAATCCTTCCCAGCGCGACGGCAGGACGAGCAGACTGCACATCTTCATCAGCCCTGTCAGATCGTGGCGGTAACCGGAAAACTGAACCTGGTGGGCAATCTGCAGTGTCCGGGCCAGTGATTTGAGCTTTGCCGTCAACGGACCATCTCCGACCAGCAGCAGGCGTACAACGTCAGATGTAGCGGGGTCAGAGTGTCGCAGCCGAGCGATCGCCTGCAGTACCGCTTCCGGAGCCTTCTGCTGCGTCATGCGACCGGCAAACAGAATCACAAAATGCTGATCTGTCAGCCCCAGCGATCCGCGCTCAGTTGCCACGGTGTTCCTGATCTGCGTCAGATCCACGCCGTTGTGGATGTATGAGATCCTGGCAGCCGGGATGCGGCAGCACTGAGCATGCACGTCAGCGGTAAACCTGCTCACTGCGATATAGTGTGCCACCATCCAGCGCGTCAGCCGATCCGGAAGCGTCACCAGCAGACGCCGATCTGCCACCCGAATTCCGCTCACGCAACGGCACCCCACCCACCAGGCTGCAAGTCTTGACGCCAGATTGGCGTGATGCAGAAAGGAAAGCACCAGATCCGGTTTTCTCTGGCGAAAGTGGCGTACCAGACCAGTTACTGCGGGAACCAGATTCAGGGTACTGCACTGCAGGGGGATGACTTTAATGCCGCGGGTCTGCAGATCAGCGGTGAGCGGTCCGGCATCTCGCAGGCTGAATACCGTGACGTCCCAGCCACGCTGCTGCAACCCGCAGGCGACGCGCACAAACGCCTTTTCTGCACCGCCGGAATCCAGTTCCGTGATGACCATGGCAATTCGAGGATTTGCTGCAGGGAAGACTGACATAACAGCCGAACTGGAGACGGGACACAGAGGCAGGAAACAGCGGACTTTGTTGTGCGGAGAATGCCATTTTCCGGCTTCCCGCTCAGATGCACAGTGTCCGTTATGTTCCCGAGGCAAAAATGAGTATACAGCTTTTCAGCGTCACGACCGGATTTCGTTTCAATTGCCACGATATCAGTGGCCGGAATTTATGACTTCTCCTGACTACAACAAGCTGTCCACCTGGCAGTTTCACCTGCCGGAAGATCTCATTGCCAGCCGCCCTGCCCCACGTCGAGACGATTCACGACTACTGGTCATTGAGCGGGAATCGGAGCAGATTCACCATGCACAGATCCGGGATCTGCCTGACTGGCTGCGGGCGGGCGACCTGCTGGTGTTCAACAACACTCGTGTTCTGCCCGCACGTATCTTCGGATTCCGCACCTCCACCGGCGGCCGCTGGGAAGGGCTGTATACGGAACTATGCGCATCCGGTGACTGGAAGATGCTCTGCGATACCCGTGGCAGGCTGACTGCAGGCGAAAGTATCACGCTGATTCCTGCAGGCGAATGGGCAGCTTTCGGACTGCAGGCGATCGGTGGCGGGGGGCCTCGCTGTGAGCTGGTACTGCGGCAACAGCTTGATGATGGCTGCTGGCTGGCTACTCCCCCACCCGGCTCCTCACCCGCCACGATTCTGGAACAGTACGGTTCTCTCCCGCTGCCCCCGTACATGGGACGTAAGGTTGCCGACGAAGCGGATACGGATCGTTATCAGACGACCTTCGCCTCCGAACCAGGTGCGGTTGCTGCTCCCACGGCGGGGCTGCACTTTTCAGAGGAACTTCTGAATGAATGCCACCTGCGTGGCATCCGGCGGACTGAGCTCACATTGCATACAGGAGTCGGAACATTTCGGCCGGTCGCCACGGAACTGCTCTCCAGTCACCGCATGCATGAGGAGTGGTGCCGGTTGCCGGAAGATGCGGTGCGGAAGCTGAAATCTCGCCCCGCAGCAGCCAGAACTGTGGCCGTGGGGACGACATCGGTCCGAACGCTGGAATCCGCGGCGCTGCAGCTACCGGACTTCCCCGCAGCATGGGAGGGCAGAACGTCATTATTCATCCAGCCCGGATTTCAATTTCACGCCGTTGATGCGCTGCTCACCAACTTCCACCTTCCCGGTTCCACGCTGATCGTGCTGGTTGCTGCATTTGCGGGATTTGACCTCGTGATGGAGGCATACCGGCAGGCAATTGAGCAGCGCTACCGCTTTTACAGCTACGGGGATGCGATGCTGATTCTGTAGTCAGCGGCAGAATCTGCGGATCGGACAGGTCTCGGCGGCAAAAACCGCAGGAAGTGGGTAGCTCAGACAACTGTCTGCAGGCCATTTGCCGCAAAGTACGCAGGGAATTCTCCAGGGAATGTACCCCTGTGAACTACGCTCCGGTCCACACGTCTGAGAGTCGCGACACTGTGGCGGATCTTCGTTTCCCTGCGGAAAGAAGGACGACCCTGAACGAACTCACCAATGATCGGTTTGCGGACACTCAATAAACCTCGAGCCCACAGAAGGGATTTGATATGGCACTCTGGAGAAAACTTCTCGTCATTACACTTGCCTGCTCGCTTTCGGCACCCACCCTGCTGGCCGCGGAACCAATGCTTTTGCAGAGCGGGGACGTCGTGCTGCAGAATGGGGTGATGCGAGGCACTATTCTTGACCGTTCTGCCCAACCTGTAGGCGGCATGCCCGTTCGCCTGTTCCATCGGGAGACGCAGATTGCAGAAACACTCACCAATGATCGCGGTGAGTTCTCAATCAGTGGAGTTCGTAACGGGAGTCACATCATTGCCACAGGCAGCCATCGCAGCAACGTTCGCTTCTGGGGTACCGATGCGGCCCCGCCTTCAGCCACGCAGAAGGCCATGATTATTGTCGATCCGCAGGTTGTTCGCGCACAGGACGAAGACTGTGGCGACGACTGCGGCGAAGGTTGGCTGTCCGGATCCGGGCTTGCGAAACCTGCCATGCTGCTGGCGATTGCGGGCGGTGTCGTCGGAATCGTGGCTATTGTTGAACACAATGACGACAAGGGCCCGATCAGCCCCTGAGCCGGGTTCGCGCCGGAAGTTTCAGAGAAATTACTCGAACGCCGATGTGTCAGACATCGGCGTTTTTTTTTTGCGCCATGCCCGGTAAAGCCGCGACTGAGCGTCACCGTCGCCTGATGGATGCCGCAGGTACCGGCAGGTGCCACCCACCCTCGCTGTCTTTTGTCGCTTCCGCTCCGGGACCGTGTTGAAGAGTGACGGGGGTGACCGAAGTAGCGGCGAACTCTGTGCTACCCGCCGCAGCAGGTGTCGGGAAGCAGGGCCAGCACTACTCAACGGGGCCAGCCACTCAGCAACAGGCGGTTGCCAGATTCGTACACCCTGAACCGCTGATGCGGGCGTTTTGGCGGAGACGAAGCTGTTCCGGAATAAATGGCAAGAATTGCCGGTCGGAGAATCTGTAAGCAGCGAATCCTGCAGCAAATGGTACAGCCGGACTTTTCGGCACATGTCGTTTTTTGGGAAGCACTGCGGAATTCCTTTCAGTAACGTCTCATTGCTTCGCAGTCTTCCTGGATTTCCCGAATACAGCTTGCCGAATCCCAAGAGAGCATCACGGGGCTTTCCCGTATGGGTCAAACAAACTGGACAAACTGTCTCTGCATTGCTTGCGTACACCGGATGAAGCTGTGACGCCAGGAGGGAATTGAAATGGCACTTTGGAGAAGATTTTTAGTCTTAACGCTCTCGCTCTCGGCACCGGCGCTAATGGCAACAGAGCCTGTGATTCTGCAGACCGGTGATGTCGTGCTGCAGGATGGTGTGATGCGCGGAACCGTGCTGGATAAGTCCTCACGGCCTGTTGTGGGGATGCCAGTCCGCCTGTTTTTTCGAGAAACGCAGATTGCTGAAGCATTCAGTGATGACCGCGGCGAGTTCTCAATCAGCGGGCTTCGTAATGGCAGCCACATCCTCGCCTCAGGCAGCAATCGCAGCAATATCCGCTTCTGGGGTGCTGACGCCGCTCCGCCGTCCGCCACGCAGAAAGCAATGATCGTTGTTGGACAGCAGATAATCCGTACACAGGACGTCGAATGCGTCGAAGAGCCCGCACGGCTTGGACTCTTTGGCAGGGGTCCTCTCATGGGTAGTGAACTGGCCAAACCCGCTATGATCCTCTCAGTCGCCGGTGGCGTGGCCGGTATCGTCAGCATCTGCGATCGACGGGGTCGTTATCCCAAGCCGCCCGTCAGCCCCTGAGCGCAATCTCCACCTGCAATCCCAGAATACTGTCCAGAACGCCGGTGTCTTAAGCATCGGCGTTTTTTTTTGACAGCCGCCAGTGCCACAGCCGGCTGAGCCACCCACTAACGCAGACTCGCCTGATTTCCGAGAGCCCTTCTGCGGGTTGTCCGCCATCGAGGGGAACCCGACGGTGCCACCCACCGGAACCCAACGGTGCCACCCACCGATTGCCACCCACCGATCCCAACGGAGCCACCCACCGATTGCCCCACCCCCACCGATTGACCTCGATGCAGTTGATCAACGGGGCGGAAATGCCTGCCTTTCTGTGCCTGTCCTTTCTGTGCCTGTCCTTTCTGTGCCTGTCCTTTCTGTGAGGCAAGCCACGGGCTTTTTCCACAGTTTGCGAGTAATTCGGATAATTTGCCGCGGGGATTCACCCT
>JALRDR010000476.1 GCA_023262145.1 Planctomycetaceae bacterium
GATGGGTAAGCCCTATTACGAATTCGAAGTGGATCGCGAGGAAGCGGCCCGCTACGGAATGACGACGATGATGGTCAACCAGGTGGTTGCGGCCGGCCTCGGCGGCGTGGATGTCACGACGACTGTGGAAGGCCGGGAGCGGTATCCCATTCAGGTTCGGTTCTCGCGCGATGTGCGAGAACGAATCGGCGACCTGCCGCAGGTTCCTGTTGTCACACACACCGGCGACGTAGTTCCCCTGGAGCGTCTGGCAGGTGTCTCGACGACCTGGGGCCCCGGCATGGTCAACAGTGAAGACTCCCGCCTGGTTGCCCACGTCATGTTTTCGCCTTCGGGCGCGGGCGATCTGGAGACAGTCTCCGCCGTGATGGACAGCCTGCGCATCGCCCGTGAAGACGGCACACTGCAGTTTCCGGCTGGCAACTTCGAGCTGCAGGCCGTGGGATCATTCCAGAACCAGATTGAAGCGAACCGGCGGCTGATGTGGATTCTGCCCTCGGTGTTCCTCATCAATCTGCTGCTGCACTACCTCCACTTTCGGAATCTGCCGATTTCATTGGTCGTCTTCTCGGGAATTCCGATCGCCTGCGCTGGGGGAATGATCGCCATTGCTGTGATGGGCATCGAACTCAACACAGCCGTCTGGGTGGGGTTCATTGCCCTGGCCGGCCTGGCAGCGGACGACGGCATCGTGATGGCCAGTTACATCCACGAGCGATTGAAACGACGCTCCATCGACAACGTGGCGGACCTGCGAGAGGAGATCTACCAGGCTGGCCTGAAACGGATTCGCCCCTGTGTGATGACGACCATTACCACGCTGGTCGCTTTGGTGCCCGTGCTGTTGTCAACCGGTCGCGGTTCCGACGTCGCCAGAGCCATGGCCTGGCCAGTGTTCGGCGGCATGATGATTGAACCCTTCACAACGTTCGTGGTCCCGACCGTCTACTGCGCGTACATGGAGTTCAAAATCCGAGCCGGACTCCATGACGAACTCTTAGAGATGTCTATTGATGATCCCTCCATGAATTCCAATTTCAAGGAGCCACTCGCAGCTTGATGCTGCACCTATCCAGAGGCTGAGGTCGTGCACCACGTCGTGTCGGCTGACGTCCCACAACTTTGTCCGCGAAAGGAATAGGACATGAAGACTTTCAGCTCATTGATCGCATTGTCATTGCTCGTTGCTGCAGCCACAGCGGTGCGTGCCGATGACCCCTCGCCTGAGGAGCAGGCAAAGAAGGACCAGCTGCGTATTGCCGTGCAGCAGATCTGTCCCGTCTCAGGCCAGAAGCTCGGTGATCACGGAACACCGATCAAAGTGACCGTCGGTGAGAAGAAGGAAGTGATCTTTCTCTGTTGCCAGGGGTGTCTCCAGCAGAAGATCGATCCCAAACACTGGGCCACGATTCACGGCAACATGGCGAAAGCCCAGGAGGTATGTCCAGTTATGGAAAAGCCACTTCCCAAGAATCCGAAGTGGACCATCGTCAACGGACAAATGGTCTACGTTTGCTGCCCACCATGTACCGACAAGGTTGCCCGCAATCCTGGTGAATTCCTGAAAAAGGTCGATGCCTATTATGCCAGCAATATCCAGACTGGATCAACAAAGCAGTAGTTGAGCTGTCGATTGCTCGGTGTTTGCGAAAGGAGTCCAATCCAATGAAATCAACAGCACTGTTCGTCGTGTGTTTCGGCCTTCTATTGCTGACGACCTTGGGCTGTCATTCAACAGGTTCAGATCGTTCTGTGTGGAAGCCACCAGTTGGTGGAAGTTCTTCGGATAGCTGCCCCAGCTGTCATTAACCGAACTGACGTGATTTTGGTTGCTCAGCGTGAGGGAACCAGATCGCCAGATTCAGCTCCCTTTTCTGGCAGGCGATTCGCCTGTGCAACCAAACGGAGCCCGTTCAGCTGTTTGCTGAGCGGGCTCTCATACTTTGAGCTGCTACTCTTTTCAGAAACGCATCGATCACAGTTACAATTGCTACAACCCGATCAAACGTCCGAATAAATTCTGATTCTGCCGCAGATGCTAATTGAGTCACATGTATCGATTGGCCGATAGAGACCGATAGGGAGTATTTCACATGGAGAGGTTTGGACAAGGATGGTCGGTCGATATTCTATCTATTTCCTGGGGGTGTTCTGCATCCTAACCGGCTGCCGGTCTGGGGAGCACGTTCGTGCCCCCGAGTACGCCCATCTGAATCGCGAATCATACCGCGCGACGGTCACGCAAGTCTCGGCCCATGAGACAATCGCACCGGTCTTCTCTCACCTCGAAGGCCCGCATGCGGTCGAGGAATACATCCAGGTCGCTCTGCAACAAAATCCCGAAGTCCAGGCCGCCCGCAAGCGAATGGAGTCGCTGGCTCACAAGGTCCCCGTGGCGGCCAGTCTTCCCGACCCGATGCTCACGGTGACCGCTCAACCCGCGCCCGTCCAGACTGCAGCGGGAGCACAGCAGTTTATCCTATCCGCGAATCAAAAGTTCCCCTGGGCTGGCAAACTGGATAGCCAGGCGGCCGTGGCGGAAGCAAACACCAATGTCGCCCGCGCCCAACTAGCCGCTGTAGAACTGGCCACCATTGCCAAGGTCAAAAAAGCATACTACGAGCTGTACTTCCTGCAGCAGGCGATCGGGGTCACGGAAGCAGAACAGCAACTGCTTGGCGAAATCCGGGATGTTGCCAATACCCGCTACAAGACGGGTCGGACCAGCCAGCAGGACGTCCTGCGCGCCGATCTGGAAATCTCGAATGTCGAGAACGACCTGATCCAGTTGCGGCAGCAGCTCCAAAGTGGACAGGCCAGATTGGCAAGGTTACTCCATATTGCTCCGGAAACACAAGTTGCTGCCGTCGCTGCGCTTCCCGATGAACTGCTGCCTCAGAACCTCACATCGCTGCAGGAACAGGCGGTGAGCGCACGTCCTGAATTGCATGCGGCCCTGGCGGCGGTGTTTCGAGACCAGCACGCGGCAAATCTGGCCAGGCTCGATTACAAGCCCGATGTCACCCTCGGATTTTCGTGGATTGATGTGGCCGATGGTGGTCTGGCCAAGAGCGCCAATGGGCAGGATGCCCTGTTGCTAACCGCCGGCATCAATCTGCCGGTCTACAAGAAGAGGCTCGATTCTTCGGTACGCTCCGCCGAGGCGGGAGCGGTCGCTTCGGCCCGCAACTATGACGCCATGAAAGATGCCACACTGGAAGAGGTGACCGACCTGTTCGCGCGAACGAACAGTCATCAGCAGATGTTGACGCTATTCGAAGAGGACATCCTTCCCAAGGCCCGACAGACGCTTCAGGTCTCCAGCCAGGCCTACAACGTGGGAGAGGTGGATTTCCTGCAGTTGATCGACAACTGGCGACAGCTCCTGCGTTACGAAGTGAATTACCGTCGATTAGAGGCCAATCTGCGACAGTCACTAGCCGATCTGGAACAGGCGGTGGGAGGCTGGACGGCGATGAGTTCGATCACCGCTCCTGCTCCCGAGATCCCGCCAATCCCGGAACGCAATGGCGACGAAGCTGTCATCCCGAACAATGAGTGATCGAGGTACCGAAAGTGAAGACCATCCGCACCTCACTTCTGCTGATCATGGCGACCCTTTCAGGTTGCGCGTCCGCGTACAACTGCTATGAAGGCTGCAGTGTACCCTGCAAGTACTGTCCGCCTGCGCCACTCGCCTATTCACAATTCTGTGGGAATCCCTGCCATTCCAATGCGGCCGAACCATACCTATGGGGAGTGACGCGACCAACTGGAAATCCCGTGACTCCTGCAGCCCCTCTTCCTCCTCAAAAGAGTGAGTCTGAATAGCCAGCTGGATTCAGCTCCGAGTCCGCAGTCAGAACTGCACAGCGATTAGAGTGATGTCATCGCGCTGCCGCTGGCCATCTTGGAATTCGATAACGGAACTGTGGAGACGCTCTGCAAATTCGTTCACAGACTCTGATTCTCGTTGCGACTGTTGGAGCAGGTCGCTGACACGATTACGGCCAAACAACATTTGGTCTGGCCCAAATGTCTCTGTGACTCCGTCTGTGACGAGGACAAGACGCTCGGTATCGCGAATCCGGTGCTCGTGAACTTTCCAATCAGCTTCCTCAGAGACGCCAACGATGAGTCCCGTCGATTCGAGTTCTTCGATACTGCCGTCGACACGACGGAGGAATCCGGTTTCATGACCGGCGCTCGCAAACTGAAGCGTTCGTGACTCCGGAACGAAACGTGCGAGTGCCATTGTCACAAAGTTGCCATTGGGGCTGATGTCCATCAGCCCGCGATTGATGTCCTTGAGGATTTCTGCGGGACTTGTTTGGTGCCTTGCCGCTTGGGTCAACAGCGATTTGACAATTGCGGCCGTCATCGCAGCAGGGACTCCGTGCCCCGAAACGTCAGCCAGGCAGAACAGCCAGCTTCCGTCAGATAACGGAAGGATGTCGTAGTAGTCGCCTCCCACTTCGTCTGCAGGCTCAAACACGCAGGAGTAATGCACGTTCGGAATGCAAAAATCACCGGGGAGCAGATCCTTCTGGATTGATCGTGCTTTTTCCATTTGCGTCCGACGATCACGATCCGCCTCAACCAGATTCCGGCTCATCTGATTGATTTCATCAGCCAGATAGTTCAGTTCTTCGCTGTCAAACGATCTGCCTTGTGCTCCCAGTTCTCCCTGTCCGATCCGTTTCACGACAGCAACGAGTCGTCGAATCGGTCTAGTAACGAAATGGCCGATGGCAAGATTAATGATGACTGCCGTGACCAGCGCCACTCCCAACAACGCCGCACTTCGCGTCAGCGTGTCACGCCTCGTCAGCCGGTGAATATCGGAGACGGACTCGGCCACATAAACTCGCAGGTCTTTCTGTCCGGATGTTCCGACAACAATCCTGGCATCTGCTGGCACCTTATCGGTCACCTCTCGAGCGGCTTCGCGGATCTGGTGCAGAAGTTCGGACGATTGACGACCATGACTCTTCGCCTGAAATACATTGCCGGCGATCTCGACGACGATGTGGTGTCCAGGCGACTGCTTGTCATGTGCCGTTGCACACACGTCGTCAATGTAGCGCTGAATGGCCTCACTTCCATGCCGTCCGATCACGCGACACGCCTGCAGTAGCGACTCCGCCTCTTCCTGCAAGCCGGATTGGCGCTGCCGCAGACGAATGTCCATCTCTCGGTGGTAATCGTAACCGAGCATCAGTGTGAACAACACGAACAGCACGAAATTGACTGACAGCAGCAGTTGTGCCCGCAGAGAGTTCGGCGTCAAGCGGCCAATGAGCGGCGAATGTTCCCTGTCT